>JAFLUJ010000135.1 GCA_022511485.1 Oscillospiraceae bacterium
ACTCTTCTGCTGGCAAGTTCGCTTTTCAGGCTGTATTTGGTAGTGCTCTGGGTTATTACCCGATCGTTGTCATCATTGACCTTTACAGTGCTGTCGATCTTCTCAACATAATCCGAGCTTATTTCCTTGGCAAAGCGGGAAATAAGATTTCTGTTGGTAGAACCAAAAAGCATACGCTGTTTGGCGTGGGTTATATACAGCTTCTGCTTCGCCCGGGTTATTGCCACATATGCAAGACGCCGCTCCTCCTCCATGTCATCCAGACTGTCCAGACTGCGTGCGCCGGGGAATATCCCTTCTTCCATTCCCACGATAAACACTGTGGGAAATTCCAGACCCTTTGCACTGTGCATGGTCATAAGGGAAACCGTATTGTCACCGTCCTCCAGTCTGTCAATGTCGGTGTAGAGACTTATTTCCTCCAGAAATCCGGAAAGAGAAGCCTCCTCTCCGTTTGCTTCAACATATTGCAGGATAGTGGTCTTAAGCTCGCTGATATTTTCCATACGTCCCGCGCCCTCGTCCCCGAGAGCTTTCATGGCGTTTGCATATCCTGTTTTATCAAGAAGAATATCAAGCAGGCTGTCAAGAGGCTCGGTTTCGGCAAGCTCGCTGAGATGTATAAACATTTCCGCCGTCTTTTTAAGCAGTGCGGATTTTTTTGCAATGGGAGCGTACTCCTCACTGTCCCGCATTACTTCTATTGGAGACAGCTTCAGATCGTCGGAAATCTGCTCTATCATTGACAGGGTAGTGTCGCCGATGCCCCGTTTCGGCTCATTGATTATCCTTCTGAACCGGAGCATATCCCGGTTGTTATTCAGCACCGACAGATATGCAACGATGTCCCTTATCTCCTTGCGGTCGTAGAATCTGACCCCGCCTACTATTTTATATGGTATACTTGCCTGTTTCAAGGCTCTTTCAAGGCTGTTGGACTGGGCGTTCATACGGTACAGGATCGCATAATCGCTGTATAATCCGCCTTTTTCTATACCCTCTGTAATTTTTTTTGCCACGAAGCTTGATTCAGAAGATTCGTCCTCCGACTTGAATATAGTCACCTTTTCGCCGTCTCCTGCTGATGTCCACAGCTTTTTTTCCTTTCTGGAAAGGTTGTTTGCGATAACTGTGTTTGCCGCGTTCAGTATATTCTGAGTAGAACGGTAATTCTGTTCAAGACGTATGACCGAGGCATTTTCAAACTGCTCCTCAAAGCTGAGGATATTTTCAATGGTAGCTCCCCGGAATCTGTAGATGGACTGGTCGTCATCGCCTACGACGCAGAGATTTCCGTGTCCGCCGGAAAGCAGCGATACAAGCCTGAACTGGGCTTTGTTGGTGTCCTGATATTCGTCCACCATAATGTATTTATAAAGATTGCGGTAATGATCCAGTACGTCCTCGTATTTTTCAAAAAGCTCCACCGTAAGTCGGATTATATCGTCGAAATCAAGAGCGTTGGCATCACGCATACGGCTCTGATACAATTTATACAGCTTTGCGATGCCTGACTTCCGGTAATCTCCCTTTGACTGCTCCTCAAAGCTTTCCGGAGAAACAAGCTTATCCTTTGCGGAGGAAATTATATTCATCACAGTCTTTGGGGGAAAAGCCTTATCGGAAAGATCCAGAGGCTCGTAACAGGATTTAAGAAGCCGCTGGCTGTCGTCGCTGTCATAGATGGTAAATCCGGAGGTATAGTACCCAAGTTTATCTATCTCCCTGCGGAGTATCCTTACACAAGCGGAGTGAAAGGTCGCCGCGCATATTTTGTCAGCATCGTTTCCAAGCATATCGGAAAGGCGGGCGCGGAGCTCTCCCGCAGCTTTGTTTGTAAAGGTTATTGCAAGGATGTTCCACGGGTTTACTCTATCACAGGCAACGATCTCTGCAAGGTGTGATACGGTGTCCTCATCGGTGCTTCCGTCGTATTTTTCAAGAAACTTTATATTATCGGCAGATATTCCTGCGGGGCAGCTTTCATCAGCATAGGCATTTCCGAACCTGACCATATTTGCGATCCTGTTTACCAGTACCGAGGTTTTTCCGCTGCCTGCTCCTGCAAGCACAAGAACGGGACCCTTTACAGTAAATACTGCTTTTTTCTGCATATCATTAAGTTTTCCGAAATATTTTTCGAGAGCCTTCCTTTTTGCACCCGTAAAATCAAGATTATTTGCCATAAAGACCTCCAAAATATAATGGCAGAACAACGCTCCGCAAGAACCTGTCTTCACAAGCTCTGCGCACGTCTTTGCGGCAAATTTTGCCGAGGGCTGCGTTAAAAATCCTTGCAATACAGCAAGTATTTCTGCGGATTTTTGCCTTGCCCTCAACAAAATTACGCTCGCAAATCCGCACACACAGCTTGTGAAGACAGGTTCTAAGCCGCCGTAATCCGAAACGATCATCATCTCATAACATTATACCACATTTCTCCGTTTAATTAAAGTACCATTTCTCATTTTTAACATTTTAATAATATTTAATTTATTCTGGTATAACAGAATAGTATTATGACAATAATCATTTTAAAGTCTCATCCCTGATAAAGGAGCAAAACGTCACGCAAAAAAATTGTTAAATATGTAAAAAAGTCCTTTACTTATTGATGAAAAAGGTGTATAATATGATTAATGTCAAAATGAGGGGTAGGAAAATCTTGAAAGTAGATTTCAACAAAAAATATAATACCATTTCCGTGTACTGCATAATAACCTTTGCTATATGCCTGCTTATGGTAATAGTCTGCATCAACTTTCCCGCAATTGCTGTGTACATAAAAAAGTTTTTCAAGGTTATAGCTCCGATCACATGGGGCGTTGTCATTGCGTATATATGCAATCCCATAATGAAAGTCACAGAAAATATGCTGAGAAAGATCACTGACCGGAAAAAGCCCCACAAGAAGCTTACCCGCGCTGTCAGCGTGGGAATAAGTATGCTTCTTCTTATTGCCATACTCGTTGCTCTGGTGGGGATCATAGTCAATCAGATAAGTGAGAGTATTCTGGAGATCCTCAATAGCATACCTGAATATATAAGACAGCTGGAAAATCTCGTTGTGAAGCTTCTGGGAGATTATCCGGACGTTGTAAAAGCTATAGAATCCCAGCTTGACACTATCCAGCCAAGGCTCATCGAATTCGCCAATAACATCATACCCAAGCTGGGAGACCTTTCCGTCAAGCTGAAGGACCGGGCAATTGATTTTGTTATTGCAATAAAGGACTTCATTATCGGCTTTATCGTAGCCATCTATCTCCTTCTGAGCAAGGAGCTGTTTATCGCTCAGGCACGTAAGATCGTCTATGCCATATTTCCAAGGAATTTCAGCAAAAATATACTGCGTGTCAGTGCAAAGGCTAACAGTACACTTTCCGGATTCCTTTCCGGCAAGCTTTTGGATTCCTTCATCATAGGCGCTGCCTGCTTCATATGCATGACTATTATGAATATGGAGTTTGCCACACTTATCAGCGTTATCATAGGAGTTACAAATATTATCCCCTTCTTTGGACCGTTTATAGGAGCTGTTCCAAGCGCACTTCTTCTTCTTTTGGCTGCCCCTCAAAAAGTTATACCATTTGTAGCATTTATCATTGTTCTACAGCAAGTAGACGGAAATATCATAGGTCCGAAGATCCTGGGAGACTCCACAGGACTTTCCCCATTCTGGGTAATGTTCGCTATTCTTGTAGGCGGCGGACTTTTCGGATTCGCAGGTATGCTTCTGGGAGTACCGGTCTTCGCGGTGCTGTACGCAATGTTCAGCGAATTTATAGCCTCCCTGCTTAAAAAGAGGAAGCTTTCCCACCGTACTGTAGACTACAACAACTTTGATATTGACAATCCACCGTCAGCGCCTTCTCCACCGCCGGATACCGATGAAGCTGCTATGCCTGTTTCCGCAGATAAAAAATAAATAGTATAAAGGAAACTGTTCCACAGGCTAATTTCATGAGGTAATATATCGTGGACAATAATACAAATCATAATCTGGCACATTATTTCTGTACTCTTACTGGGGAAAACCTTTCTGAAGAAAGGTTTTCCCCAGACCCCTT
>JAFLUJ010000136.1 GCA_022511485.1 Oscillospiraceae bacterium
AATTATGATCTGCGTTACTATTCATAAATACATTTATGAAACAGTTCTGTGCAACAGCCCCTTATATTTGTAAGGCAATACCGCACAAAACAGTACTGTCCCAAAGGGAATTACAGCTTGACGATAATTAAAAGTTATGATATAATACAGGTAAATATCAGGAGACCAATGTTCACTAATGCTTACTATAATAAGGAGTTAATGACAATGACTAAGAAAAGAAAGCTTTTGTTTGTTTCTTGTATCACAGCAGTAATTTTGCTGCTGCTTATGTCTGTCTGGCTCATTCTGTCTGATGCTCCTGTCAGCAGCTTTGATTATTCTGCAAATGACAGCGGGATCACCATCGACAGGTATAACGGACGCCGTCTGCTGGTGCGCATTCCGGATACAATTGACGGGCTTCCTGTAACGGAAATCGGCGACAACGCATTTGAAGAAAAGCGGTTTGTCCGGTGGGTAACACTGCCGGAAACAACAGAGCGTATCGGAGCATTGGCATTTCGCAGAACATCACTTCAAAGTATTGATCTGCCGTCAAGGGTGCAGGATATAGGGGCAGACGCTTTCTGTGATACTTCTCTGAAAAGCATATCATTTCCCGAGGGTGTGACAGAGCTTTCTTATGGTGTGCTGTCCAACTGCAAAAAGCTGACGCATATTGATATTCCGGACAGCGTGACAAGTATCGGCGATTATGCCATCAACTCCTGTTATTCATTGAAAAGTGTCACTCTGCCTGACAGCGTGACGGACATCGGCAATAATGCGTTTTTCTACAGCGGTCTGGAGGAGGTCAATATTCCCGCTTCATTGGAAAGAGTCGGGTACAGGGTCTTTCTGGGGACAAAGCTGGAGAAGGCTTACTTTGAGGATGAATATGCTGTTTTAAATGATCGCATTCTTTATCTTTATAACGGAACTGCGGAAAATGTGGAGATCCCGGAATACATTACCGGCATTGCGGGAGGAGCGTTTACAACAAACAACTCGGTGGATGTGAAATCTATAAGCGTTCCGGACAGCGTGACTTTCATTGGCGGCGGAGCTTTCCGTTTGCACAAAGCTCTGGAGAAGATCGACCTGCCTGCGGATGCTGTTATGGACGGTTATATTGCATTTGAAGGCTGTGAGTCGCTGCAAGAGATCGTTCTGCCGAGGGATACGGAAATCGGAAATCTTATGTTTGAAGGCTGTACAAGTCTGGAAAAGGTAACTATCACCGGCACACCTTCCTCCATCGGAGTAAGTGCTTTTGAGGGCTGCACATCACTCCGGGAAATACAGCTTCCCGAAAGCGTAACGGAGATCGGAAGAAATGCATTTACCGAAAGCGGCATAGGGAGCATTTCCATTCCTGATGGAGTAGAAAAGCTGCCCATCGAATGCTTCTATAGGTGCGGCAATCTGACAGATATTTCACTTCCCGACAGCATACATACTATCAGTAACAGTGCCTTCAGGGACTGTGAACGGCTTTCCGGGATACGAATTCCGGAGAAGATAGAATACATCGGGTATGGCGCTTTCAGCGGGACAAGGATCACATCTGCAATACTTCCCGATACGCTTACCTATCTTGGAGACCTTGCATTCGATGGATGTACCGAACTGAGAGAAATACGTCTGCCCGCTTCGCTGGATGCTGTGCCGAGAGACTGCTTTCATAAATGCACATCTCTCAAACAGGTCATTATTCCGGAAGGGTATAAAACAATTGAAATGAATGCATTCTGGGAATGTAACTCCCTGCAAAATGTGGTGCTTCCCGATGGATTGGAGGAGATCAAACTGAATGCATTTATGGATTGTGACATTTCCTCTGTTTTTCTTCCTGACAGTCTGACAAAGTTTGACGATCAGGCATTTATCCCATTTACGTACAGAAAAAGCGTTCAGCTTTGCTACACGGAAAACTGCAAGGCTGCCGAGCAGATAAGGGAGGCATATCAGCACTGGATACTGCATGACCACTACTATTTGAAGGTTGTTGAAGATCGTGAGACGGTATAGGAATGATCGTCGGATCATGGCATATTTTCCTTTCGGTACTTGAAATCGTTAGTAAAATATGATATAATATTTACGATTATTATTAAATTATATTGGGAGGAATTATTATGTACCCTATGAAGCTTAATCCTGCCTTTAAGGACTATATCTGGGGCGGAACAAGACTTCGTGACGATTTCGGAAAAGACTGCGATTTTGAAAAGATCGCCGAAAGCTGGGAGCTGTCCTGCCATAAGGACGGAGCTTCCGTTATCGCAAACGGAGAACACTCCGGCAAGACCCTGGCTCAGTATATCGGGGAGGACAAGTCTGTCCTGGGAACAAACTGTGACCGTTTCGAGCAGTTTCCCATTCTTATAAAGCTTATCGACGCAAAGGATAATCTTTCCGTTCAGGTACACCCGGATAACGAGTACGCTCAGAGGGTGGAGGGAGAATATGGCAAGACCGAAATGTGGTACATAGTTGACTGCGATCCCGGAGCAGAGCTTCTTTACGGCTTCAAAAAGGAGGTCAGCAAGGAGGAGTTCGCCGAAAGGATAAAAAATAACACCCTGCTTGAAATTACAGAATCCGTACCGGTCAAAAAGGGCGATGTTTTCTTCATCAAGGCGGGAACTCTCCATGCTATCGGAAAGGGTATCCTTATTGCGGAGATCCAGCAGAATTCAAACACCACCTACAGAATTTACGATTATGGCAGAGTTGGCGCTGACGGCAAGCCCAGAGAGCTCCATATCGACAAGGCGGTGGAGGTAACAAAGCTGTGTCCTGCTGAGCCTTATCCTGTAACGGAGGCATTTACCGAGGACGGCGCAGTAAAGCGTCTGCTTTCAAAATGCGAGTACTTTACCGTGTACTCTGTCGAAACTGATAAAGAAGCTTCCTTTGACGCTGACAAGACGTCCTTCCATAATATACTTGTGCTTGATGGAAATACAGTCCTGAAATGCGGAGATACATCTCTTGAACTCAAAAAGGGAGACAGCGTTTTCGTCCCCGCAGGCTGCGGAAAATATACTCTGACAGGAGCGTTCAAAGGCGTATTTACAAGAATTGACTGATCCTTGTTGAAATGTGAAAACGAATAGGTCGTAATTAACGGCAAACAATAATTACAAAACTGAAAGGCTGGGAAATCAAATGAAATACTATATCGGTATAGACCTTGGAGGAACAAATATCAAGGCGGGAGTAGTAAACGAAAATTTTGAGATCATCGGAAAGGCAAAGACCAAGACCCTTTGTCCCCGCGACGCAAAGGAGATCGCAGACGACATGGCAAAGGTAGGCATCGAAGCCTGCAAGGATGCAGGTATTTCCATTGACGATGTGGAGTGGATAGGCATAGGAACTCCCGGAATTGCTGACAATGTAAACGGAACTATCCCATACTCCAACAATCTGGGATTTAAGGACGTCCCCATAAGAAAATATATCCAGGAGCATATAAACAAGCCTGTTTACGTTGCTAACGACGCTAACGCTGCCGCTTACGGAGAGTTCGTTGCAGGAGCTGCAAAGGGAGCTTCCGACGCAGTATGTATCACTCTCGGCACAGGCGTGGGAGCAGGCGTCATCATTGACGGAAAGATCATCACCGGAAGAAATCTGGCAGGTACAGAGATCGGTCATATGGTCATCGAGGTGGACGGTCCTCAGTGTACCTGCGGAAGAAAGGGCTGCTTCGAGGTATTTTCCTCCGCCACCGGACTTGTGAACATGACTAAGGAAGCCATTGCTGCACATCCGGAAACTATCATGGCGGAGTATGCCGAAAAGGATGGACATTCCTCGGCACGTCATGCCTTTGACGCCATGAGAGCAGGAGATTCCGTGGGCAAGGAGGTAGTGGATAAGTACATCAAGTATCTTGCTGCCGGAATTACCAACGTTATAAACATTTTCCAGCCGGACATCCTTTGTATCGGAGGCGGCGTCTGCAATGAAGGAGATCCTCTCCTGCTTCCTCTCAAGGAGCTTGTAGAGAAAGAGATCTATACAAGGATGCTTGACAAAAACA
>JAFLUJ010000137.1 GCA_022511485.1 Oscillospiraceae bacterium
CTACAATAATATCCAATAAAGCTTTTATGAATAATGTCATAATGATCCTCCCCAATTTATCTATTCCTGCCTTAATAGTGTTTCCGCTATGTCAATATCCTCTCTGGTGGTGATCTTTATATTACGGTAATCTGAGTTTGTGACGCAGATCTTTACCCCCACTGCTTCCACTAGCTGACAATCATCGGTAAAATCAAGCTCATGATCGTTTGCAAAGTTTATCCCCTTTACATATAAGTCCCGCCTGAAAATCTGAGGGGTCTGGGCAATATATAGAATTCTCCTGTCGGGAGTATCGGTGATAAGCCCTCCGCTCACCACTTTAAGGGTGTCCTTGACGGGAACTCCCAGCAATGCACCTCCGAAAACAGATGCGTCCTTGATACATCTGCGGATATGCTCCGGGTTCACAAGGGGACGTGCTCCGTCGTGGATAGCAATATACCTGGTGGATTTGTCAGCTTTCATAAAAGCGTTAAGGACAGACTGCTGACGTGTTTCGCCTCCGGCAACAGCGCACCGGAATTTTGTTACCCCGTGCTCCGAGGCGAGACGTTCTATTTCCGGAATGTCGCTTTCTCTTGCGGCGGCGATGATCTCCGTTACTTCCTCAATCTCGTTGAAGGCAAGCATAGAGCGGATGACAACAGGGATTCCTGCCAGCTCTGCAAGCTGTTTGTTTACCCCGTTCATGCGGGTGGAGCTTCCTCCGCAGGCGATTATGACAGATACTGTTAATTCGGACATAAGTATGACCATTTTCCCGATAGGGAAAATGCGTCCTCCTCTCTTACGATGTTTTGTGGTTTTGCATTAGCAAAATTCCGAGTGGCAACGAGGAAAACAAAACTCGCGGTTGAAAATCTTTGATTTTCAACCTTATATCACTTCCTTGAAGCTTCCCAGGAATCTGAAAAAGCTCATTTCATTTTCAAGGTCGTGGAGCAGAGCAACCACCTTGGGATCCTGACAGCTCCCTCTGAAATCAAGGTAAAACATAACTTCAAAGTCACTTCCGGCGATGTTTTTGCTTTCTATTTTGGTGAGGTTCAGACCGGCGGCGTAAAATTTGGTCAGCATACGGTAAAGTGAACCGGGTGTGTTGGGGATAGCAACACATACGGTGATAGTGTCCGCGTCCTCCGGAGATATGTAATCCTTGGAGAAGCAGATGAAACGGGTGTAATTTGGATATGCGTCAGCGATACGGTCGCTGACTATTTCAAGACCGTAAAGCTCTGCGCAGCTTTTTGAGCATATGCAGGCGATGGAGGGATCGTTTTTCTCTGATACATACTCTGCTGAAAGTGCGGTGTTTGCGTATTCACGGCGCATAAGACCATTTTTCCTGATAAATTCAGAGCACTGGGAGAGGGCTTCCTCTTTGGAATATACTCTTTTTATGGTTTCCATGGACGCTCCCTTTACAGCGGCGAGGCAATGAGTTATCTCCACTCTGACAAGAGAGCAGATGTTGAAGCTGTGTCTTGACATAAGGTCATATGTCTCGGAGATGTTTCCGATGGTGGAATTTTCAAGGGGGAGTATCCCGAAATCTGCTTCTCCGGTCTCCACTGCGGTGAAAACGTCTTCAAAACGGTTATAGAACAACGCAGGCTTGTTCCCGAAAAGCTTCTTGCAGGCTGCTTCGGAGTATGCTCCGGCAGTTCCCTGACAGGCGATCTTTCCTGCGGTCTTCGGAACAAAGGGTTTGGGGGAGGAAAGCTTTGTATCATGCTCTATCTCCATATTCTGGATGCACTTGCTTATATCCATAATGTTCTGGAAAAGCATGGCAGCGCCGTCCTCCAGTCCTTCCGGAGCATTGGCGCGGACTCTGTCTATGACCTGCTTTTCGCGTCCTCCCTGCATAACGGGAAGATTGTGTTCTTTTTTGTAGTCAGCAACAGAGCGGCAGACCTCCATTCTCTCGGAGAAAAGCTCCAGTATTTTACTGTCGATGTCGTCAATTTGGTTTCTCAGCTCATTTAAATCCATATTATTATCATACTCCGGAGGGAGTATGCCTCCTTTTTATGTAGTACTATAGTCTAATTATACAATATTTACATAAGAATTACAATAAGTTTCAAAAAAATATTGCATAGTTTGTGATTTTATGGTATAATTAATTGTTAAATTATCGAAAGAAGTGGACTAGTTGAGAATTCTTGGAATTGACCCGGGTTACGCCATAGTTGGATTCGGAGTTGTGGAGTATGACGGATACAAATTTGTCCCCATACATTTCGGTGCTATAACAACTCCTGCGGGCATGGATTTCTCACTGAGACTGAAAACCATTTACGACGATATGAATACAGTTCTGGACACGTTCAAGCCGGAATCTATGGCAATTGAAAAGCTGTTTTTCAATACAAACCAGAAAACCGGTATCGACGTTGCTCAGGCTCGCGGAGTGACTGTCCTGGCGGCGGTAAACGGTAATGTCCCTATTTTTGAGTACACTCCATTGCAGGTGAAGCAGTCCGTTGTTGGCTATGGACGTGCGGAAAAGCCTCAGGTAATGGAGATGACAAGAAAAATCCTGGGACTTGCGGAAGTTCCCAAGCCGGACGATACTGCTGATGCTCTGGCAATTGCCATATGCCACGGACATTCAAGCGGTGGTATACGGATAAAAAACGGGATTTGACCTTTGGAAACGGTCGGATAATTTACATAGTGGGTGCGGGTATTTTCTGAGAGCCGCTAAAATAATAAAGGTGATTTTATGATATACAGTGTAAGAGGAAAAATTATACATAAGGGAACAGATTTAGCGGTCATTGAATGCGGCGGGGTAGGCTATGCCTGCCGGACGACACTTGCTACGCTTTCCCAGATTGGACGGACAGGGGAGGAATCCATGCTCTACACATACCTCCATGTTCGTGAGGACAATGTGGAGCTTTTCGGATTTGCCACTGAGCAGGAACTGAACTGCTTCAAGATGCTTATTTCCGTTTCGGGAGTAGGTCCGAAAGCGGGACTGGCAATTCTTTCGGACACCAATCCCGAACGCTTTGCCCTGACTGTTGCAACGGGAGATTACAAGGCTTTCACCAAAACAAAGGGAGTAGGACCTAAGCTTGCTCAGCGTGTTGTTCTGGAGCTTAAAGATAAAATTACAAAGGAGCAGCTTTCTGGAGGGGATGCTTCCGAGGCGTTCTTTGAGGCTTCCGCAGAGAGCGGAGGAAATATTTCCGAGGCTATTTCCGCGCTGGTTGTACTGGGCTACAGTCAGACAGAGGCGGCTTCCGTAGTGGCAAAGCTTGACCCGGCACTGTCTGTGGAGGAGCTTATACGTCAGTCCCTGAAAAAAATGGCTGCAAATTTGTAAATGTCCAAGCCTTTACGGCATATTATGAAAAGGAGCGGTTAAAAATGCTGTCTTATCCGGATTATACAAGGTGTCCTGTGAATATTATCTCGTCAATAATGAAATTCTACAGGATAAATTCTTCATATCCGACTTTGCCTGTACTTGATAAGGAGCTCGACAAATTCTATAAAAATGTAGTTCTGGTCGTTCTTGACGGAATGGGTACGGCTATGATGGAGAAAAATCTGCCGTCCTCCAATTTTCTGAGAAAGTATCAGGTTGATAATCTGACGTCTGTATTTCCATCCACTACTGCGGCTGCGATGACAAGCTACTACACAGGTGTTTCTCCGAACGAACACGCATGGCTTGGCTGGTCGCTGTTCCTGAAAGAATTCTGCCGCACGGTCGATGTTTTTACAAATCTTGACAGCTATACGAAAACTCCTGTTTCAACTCTGAACGCTGCCAATTTTCTCATGCCCTATGAGACCATCTATCAGGAGATCAAGGATTCCATAATAGGAAACGTTCAGCCCTTTACAATTGCCCAAAAGGGAGTGAATATCTCCGAAAAGGGAAACATCCACAAGGTGGTGTACAAATTTGACGAAGCCTGTGAGACGATAAAACGCATATGCTCTTTAAATCATAACACATTTACCTTTTTCCAGTGGAATGATCCGGACGATATTGCCCATAAG
>JAFLUJ010000138.1 GCA_022511485.1 Oscillospiraceae bacterium
GTATTTTCATCACTGACGGCAGTGTCGGGTCAGGATATGACCTTCCCCCTAAAAACTGTGAAAAATGCGGCACCCCTTATAACCGGGACGGTCATGACATTCCCTTCGAGACGTTTCTTGGCTTTGACGGTGACAAAGCTCCGGATATTGACCTTAATTTCTCCGGAGAATATCAGACCTTTGCTCACAAGTATACAGAGGAGCTATTCGGAAAGGACAATGTATTCAAGGCGGGAACTATCGGTACTGTAGCTGATAAAACAGCTTTTGGTTTTGTAAAGCATTATCTTGATGAAAAAGGAGAGACCGTTTCCGCTGCTGAGGTAAACCGTCTTACCATCGGCTGTACCGGAGTAAAGCGGACTACAGGACAGCACCCCGGCGGAATGGTAGTAGTTCCGTCAAAATTCGAGGTATATGATTTTACTCCTGTTCAGCATCCTGCGGAAGATCCCAATTCAATTTTTACTACGACCCACTTTGATTTCCATTCCCTCCACGATACGATATTGAAGCTTGACGAGCTTGGACACGACGTCCCGACCCTTTACAAGCATCTTGAAGATATGACGGGGGTCAAAACAAGCGATATTTTCCCGGGGGATGAAAAGGTAATAAGCCTGTGTACCTCCACCGAGGCTCTGGGAGTAACTCCGGAGGACATTGACTGTGAGACCGGAACTCTTGCCATACCCGAAATGGGAACTAACTTTGTCCGGGGAATGCTTATCGAAGCTCAGCCGAAGAATTTTTCCGACCTGTTGCAGATTTCGGGACTTTCCCACGGTACAGACGTATGGCTTGGAAACGCTCAGGAGCTTATCAAGGATAAAGTCTGCACAATTTCCGACGTTATCGGAACTCGTGACAGTATCATGACATATCTTATTTATCATGGCATGGAACCAAAGCTTTCCTTTAAAATAATGGAGATCACCCGTAAGGGAAACGCTGCCAAGCTTCTGACAGATGAAATGAAAAAGGATATGCTTGACCATAATGTTCCACAGTGGTATATTGACAGCTGTCTGAAGATCAAGTATATGTTTCCTAAGGCTCACGCTGCCGCATATGTTACAGCGGCAATGAAGCTTGGCTGGTACAAGGTTTACGAGCCCCTTGCATTTTATGCTACGGTATTTACTGTCCGGGGTGAGGATTTCGACGCTGAGACAGCCATTCAGGGCAGAGCGATGGTAAAATTCAGAATGGACGAGCTTAAAAAGAAGGGTAATGACCGGAGTGCAAAGGAATCTAATACATATGATATGCTTATGCTCATAAACGAGATGATGGCGCGGGGATTTGATTTCCTTCCCATTGATGTTTACAAGTCGGACGCTTCAAAGTACAAGATAGAGGACGGGAAGCTCAGACTTCCTTTCTGTGCGGCAAAGGGAGTAGGTGTAAACGCTGCCAAGGCTATCTATGACGCTGTTCAGGAAGGGGAGCTTCTTTCAATAGAGGAGCTTCAGGAGCGCAGCAAGGTTTCAAGCTCTGTCATCGAAACACTGGAAAGCATGGGTGCGCTTGACGCACTTCCGAAAACAACACAAATTTCGTTATTTTAAAAAAGATTTTATAAAAACACTTGACATTTATAAGATAATATGTTATCATAACATCAAGATACTGTAATACTACTTTACCACAATGAAACAAAATTAAAGGAGATTTTAAATGAAACGATATGACCTGCTTACTCCGGAGGGAACAAAAGACCTGCTTTTTGAGGACTGCGCCGTCCGGAGAAGTCTTGAAGAAAAGCTGTCGGGGATATTCAAGTCCATGGGATACTGTGAAATAGTCACTCCCGGACTGGAATTCTTTGATATATTCAATCTCAATTCAAGATACTTTCCTCAGGAGAGTATGTATAAGCTTGTGGACAACAAGGGAAGAATACTTGTTGTAAGACCGGACTCCACTCTGCCTATCGCAAGAGTAGCGGCTACAAGGCTTCGGGACGCAAAGCTCCCGCTGCGGCTTTTCTACAGACAGAATGTCTACAGAAACAAGCCTGCAATGCGGGGAAGAAGCGATGAGATACATCAGATGGGAATAGAGCTTATCGGTTCGGATTCCAAGCGTGCCGATCTGGAAGTTCTTACAGGAGCGATAGAGGTACTGTCTTCACTTGAAAATGACAGCTTCCGATTTGAACTTGGTGATATAGGATATTTCCGTCAGCTTGTGAGCCGTCTTGATATTGACAAGGAGACCAAGGAGGAGATCCGCAGTCTTATTGAGGTGAAGAATTATCCTGCTCTTAATGATTTGCTGGACAGTATCGGAAGCAATGAGATCACAAGCGCTCTTAAACAGCTTCCCAGACTTTTCGGAGGCGAAGAGGTCTTTGAAAAGGCGGAAAAGCTTTTTGACGGCGGCAAGGAGATAATTGCGAACCTTCGCGGCATTTATGACAGTCTGACCGCTCTTGGCTACAACGGAAAGATAACGGTAGATCTGGGTCTTGTTAACAAACTTGACTATTACACAGGGGTTGTTATCAAGGGATACTTGGAGGGATACGGCGACGCTGTACTTTCCGGAGGACGTTACAACAAGCTTCTTGCAGAGTTCGGGTATGACGTTCCCGCCACAGGCTTTGCAGTGAATATCGACGCTGCGGCAAAGGTGATGAAGCAGACAAATTCCTATCCTGCTCCTGTGCCAGACGTTATCGTATTCGGCGAGGACGGCTACGAGATAAAGGCTGTTGAGCACGCCGCAGAGCTCAGAAAGGACGGACTTATCACAGAGCTTTCTGTTTTCGATACATATGAGGAAACTCTGGATTATGCCAAGGAAAAGCATATTGGCAGGATAGTATGTGTGGGAGAGAATATTAAATAAAAGTCCTGAATTTTGACATGGGGGAAGTACATCAATGAAAAAGAAGCAATTTATATCTGTAATTGCTGCTGTAACTTTATGTCTGGCAGGGTGTTACTCTGACATTGATAAAGAGCTGGTTGAACAATCGAGCAGTGATATTCAGCAGACAACTGCTGACACGGAACAGATAAATGAAGAAACAACAGATTATGACTCTGATGATTGGAATTTTGAAAAAATCTGTGCTTTAGTTGAAATTGATGGAACACATTTAAAGTTTCCATGTACTCTTGAAGAAATATCAAATATCGATAATAATATCATAATTGAAAATCCAGACGATGGTTTAGGATTCTATTATATTTATTATAATAATACAAATATAGGATTAATTTCATTTGATAAAGGTACTGGAATAAGTAAATTTATATTGCTTTACTATTATGATGACGAATCAGAGGAAAATATTGATGGAATGACATTTGCGGGATATTCTGCTGAACAGGAAACAGAAATAAATAATTTTATGGACGAAACTTTTAAATTGTCAGATGACCGTTCTGATCTTTCTGTGGAAGATTTTTACAGAAAGGTATATGAGTTTGAGCAAGGTAATCAGAAAATGGAATTTACAATTGTCTTTAATGATTCAAAATTATATTTAGTACGAATTACATTGGAGGATATAAACAATGAATGATTTTACAATAAAATCAGGAGATGGAGGTAATAATTGAAATGGAAAATGGAAACAGACCTCTGAGAATTGCCCTCACAAAGGGCAGACTGGAGAAGGACACTGTGGGTCTCCTTGAAAAGATAGGCTACGACTGCACCGCTGTCCGTGACAAGGGACGCAGGCTTATCCTTCCCGTAGGAGATACAATAGAAGTTGTCCTTGCAAAGGCAGCGGACGTTATTACATATGTTGAAAACGGCGTTTGTGATATGGGCGTTGTGGGCAAGGACACCATCATGGAGATGAACGGAAAGTTCTTTGAGATCGCCGACCTTGGCTTCGGCAAGTGCAGATTTGCTCTTGCAGGGAAAAAGGGCACGGACTTTTATAGCGGATACAATGTAAAGACAATAGCTACAAAGTATCCCAATGTCTCCCGGAGCTTTTTTGAGAAAAAGGGCATGGATGTTGACCTAGTAAAGAT
>JAFLUJ010000139.1 GCA_022511485.1 Oscillospiraceae bacterium
GACTTCTCCTGTAAATTCCGGTTTGTAGTGCCGTTTAATTCAACTACAATTATAGCATATGTGGAAAGCAATTTCAAGCCCCTTATATACTAAGGGCGCACTTACTCACCAAGAATATTAACTTGTGAAATCACTCTATGCAGTGTCAAAGAAAAAGGAGCTGACGACCTGACAGCTCCTGATATATATTAATTTTATGGCATTGCCGGATAAGTCATCCGGCTGACTGAATCTTCCGGTGGTCTCACTCCGATCATTTAGATTTTCATATTACTCCGAATAATTTTCATAGACACCACAGCCTTTCATATTTTCTGCGGAAAGCCTTGTTATGCCATTGGACTCACTCCTTAAAATTCATATTCCTTATGGGGTAATATACAATAGCGCATATAAATCACTCCTACAGAATTTTATCAAAGGAATCTGACTATGCCATTGGACTCACTCCTGCTTTCTTAGAATTTTTTAGGGAAAGTCTTTCTGATTACCATAATAACCACGTTCTTTCTTCGGTAATATAATCCGAATATCGGTTAGCTATCCTGTTGGACTCACTCCTTAGAATTTATTTATCCTGCAGAGCACCAAACGCTCAAAAACCGATTATACCATTGGACTCACTCCTGATCATTTAAATTTTTTTAGGAAAAGTCTTTATCATTACCATAGCAACCACTCTCATCTCTTTACGGGAGGTATATGCCCGTTAGTGTCCGAAACCGGCTAAAGCCGTCTTACCTGTCCTGTTGGAATCACATCCTTCAATAAGTTAATAAATATTCAAATCGTGATAAGCATATTTGAAAGTCTTCATATGCATCCCTTCATTTCATAATTATTATTCCGGAATCAAACTGAATAGTTAGGTGGTCTCACTCCAATCATATTAACAGTTATGGTTAAAGATACCTTTGAAAATTTCAGTCCTCATAAGACATCACTTCTTTCATTGAAATAAAGCGTATATCTCACTTCATTGGTCTTCACCTTTTCATTATAGAATTCGGTTACAGCCTTTTATTTAAAGTCCCGGGGGACATTGAATAAGGCAGAACGCATTGTAGACTGATTTCCGGGTCAGGCTCGGTGAACAAGTTCGCTTTTGATATGCAGGGGCAGTTATCCTTATTGCATATAGTGCCTGAATTTGGGTATAAAAATACCACATACCAGCTTCCGGTTCTTGCTGAGATATGCGGCTCGTAATCATATATACTTTAAGATTTTAATTAACTAATCGTTATAAACGCGGAGTGAGGTCACAAAGGACGCTTACATTTAAACTCCCTGAAAAATCTTCTCTTAAAGCACGGCTGTAAACGAGTCGCTGCGGACTGCCTGAAAAAACTGCTGCTCATTTGTCATCTCCATGGGACTCGCCATCCTTTCCAAGAAAATTTTTCAGATTCCCGACACGCATTGTTTTTTCTGAGTAATAATGCACCAAATAAACTTCTGCGTAATATCTCCGGGTCTGATTCTTTAGGAAGAGAACTAAGATTTTGCTTTACACCACGCTGAATGCTCCTGATACTTTTTCGGTATACTTTTGCACTCCATCGGATGCCTTTCTCTGTCCCTGAATATAATATATCATAGTTTTTATGCAATGTCAATAGTTTTTTGAAAAAATACTGTACAGCTTTTGTATAAAATCTTTGTTTATTTTGTAGATTGACTTTTATTTTGATCTTATATTATAATTAAATAGTTGAATACTTGCCTGCGGAATACTTGTCCGGCGGCAGTCTGAAAAGCATTGAACCTACGATATTTTAACGATAGGGAGGATTTATTATGCCGAAGAATTTTGATAATGATATGGCTGCCGATCTGTACACTCTGGTGGACGAGGACGGCGTTGAGCAGCAGTTTGAAATGCTTGATGTTATGGATGTCGGCGATGACCGCTACTACGCTCTTGTTCCTTACTATGATGATCCTACAAAGGAGCTGGAGGCGGATTCTGAGCTTGTAGTTCTTAAGTCGGAGTACGATAAAAATGGAGACGAGAGCCTTGTTTCCATCGACGACGATGCTGAGTACGAGAGGATCGGAAATATGTTCCTTGATCGTCTCAATCAGCTTTATGACGGCTGATAATTTTATCGGAGGCAGCAATATCTGCCTCCGTTTTTGTATATACGGGTGATTAATGATTGTCTTAAAATAAGAATTATGTAAATAATCTAAAAATTACTATTGATTTTTATAATTAATTATGCTATAATACTAATAACGAAAGAGATTTCTGCCTTGTTCGATGAAGTGTGATTTTATAATCCAACACATTATATAAGGGATTCAGTCTCCGTCGGCGGATTGCAGACCTCCCGCCGCATTAGATGTGCGGAGTAACGGACGCAGGGAGCGCGAAACCGACGGGCTGTTGCCCACCTGCCGAGTGCGGGTTTTATGCTTCACATGGCGGCAAGGCGGTTATCTTTTTTTATTTTTTTTATTATGTCCAAAATGTAAACATTTAATGCACCCTCTTGAAATTTCCTTTCTGTTGGTTTATACTATAGTTAGCACTCGAAAAGAATGAGTGCTAACACTTTCTGAATCAAAGTGCTAATAATTTTACTATTTGTATATAGAAAGGAATGTTCTACATGGCGGAAACAAAACAATTCAAAGCGGAATCCAAGCGTCTGCTTGATATGATGATCAACTCTATCTACACTCACAAGGAGATATTCCTTCGTGAGCTTATCTCCAACGCAAGCGACGCTATCGATAAGCTTTATTTCAAGTCCCTCACTGACGATAAGGTGAATATGAAGAAGGACGACTTCTGCATTTTTATCACTGCCGACAAGGATAACGGCGTCCTTAGCATCACAGACAACGGAATAGGCATGACAAAGGACGAGCTGGAAAACAATCTGGGTACTATCGCAAACAGCGGTTCTCTTGCCTTTAAAAACGAAAACAGCGGCGCGGAGGACATCGACATAATCGGACAGTTCGGTGTCGGATTCTATTCCGCATTTATGGTTGCCAAGGAGGTGGAAGTCCGCTCCAAGGCTTACGGAGAGGACAAGGCTTACGTCTGGAAGTCCGAGGGCGTAGAGGGATATACTATCGAGGAATGTGACAAGGATTCCGTAGGTACGGAGATCCGTCTCACCCTTAAAGAAAACACCGATGACGAAAGCTATGACGATTATCTTATGCAGTGGAAGCTTAAGTCTCTGGTAAAGAAGTATTCCGACTACATCAGATTCCCTATAAAAATGGAGACCGAGCACGACCATCTTAAAGAGGGCACAGGCACGGACGACATTCCTCCCGAGTATGAGACACACACCGAGATCGAGACCCTCAACAGCATGATCCCCTTATGGAGAAAAAACAAGAACGAGATCACCGATGAGGAATACAATAAATTCTACAGGGAAAAGTTCTACGATTACAACGAACCGCTGGTGCACATCCATACAAAAACAGAGGGTACTGCTACTTATGACGCCCTGATGTATATCCCCTCACAAGCGCCGATGGATTATTATACCAAGGAGTACACAAAGGGCTTGCAGCTATTTTCAAGCGGCGTGCTTATCATGGATAAGTGCGAAGACCTGCTTCCTGACCATTTCTCCTTTGTAAAGGGTCTGGTGGATTCTCAGGATCTGTCCCTGAATATTTCCCGTGAGATGCTCCAGCATGACAGACAGTTGAAGCTTATTGCAAAGTCTCTGGAACGTAATATCAAAAACGAGCTGAAAAAGATGCTTACCTCCGACAGGGAGAAGTATGAGAATTTCTGGAAAGCCTTCGGTTTGCAGGTCAAGTTCGGAGTTTACAACGGCTACGGCGCAAACAAGGATCTTCTGAAAGACCTGCTGATGTTCCACAGCTCCTTTGAGAAAAAGCTTGTGACCCTCGACGAGTACGTTTCCCGCATGAAAGAGGATCAGAAATATATCTATTATGCTGCCGGCGAAAGCGTGGCA
>JAFLUJ010000140.1 GCA_022511485.1 Oscillospiraceae bacterium
CTGTTAAGGCGGCAATTCAAATAATAGACTTTGTCTATTATTTGAATTTGGAACAGTGTTATAGTTTTTTTCTATAACTGTGTATTGACAAAACATATTGGACAAATAGGTTTTGATGATGTATAATTGAATTTGTAAGAAAACACATTAATAAATTGGAGGAAATCAGATATGAGCAAAAGAGACCCTAATAATAAATACTGGGACGAGGAGCTTGAAACCATGCCTCGTGAAGAGCTGGAAAAGAGGCAGCTTGAAGATCTGAAGGAGATAGTAAAATTCGCATATGATAATGCTCCCTACTATAAGCGTTCCTTTGACGAGGCGGGAGTAAAGCCGGAGGACATCAAAACTCTTGCGGACATTCAGAAATTCCCGTTCATCAATAAGACCACCCAGCGTGACACTCAGGGCGTTGGCTCCTTCCTTGGAGAGCTCTGTGCAGTTCCTGAGGAGGACGTAGTATTTATTTCAACATCATCCGGTTCTACCGGTGTTCCTACAATGAGCCCCTTCACAAAGCAGGACTTTGACGAGTTTCAGGACACTGAAAGCCGCTGGTTCTGGCAGGTGGGCATGAGACCGACAGACAGATACGTTCACGCACTGAACTTCTCACTTTATGTAGGAGGTCCGGACGTTATCGGAGCTCAGAATTTGGGAGCTCTCTGTATCTGGGGCGGTACGCTTCCAAGCGAGAGACTTCTCTTCGTTCTCCAGACCTATCAGCCGACTGTTATCTGGACCAGTCCATCCTACGCATGGCAGCTTGGCGAAAAGGCACGGAAAGCAGGTATTGATCCTAAAAAGGATCTTTCCATCAAGAAGATCATAGTTGCGGGAGAGCTTGGCGGCTCTATCGACGCAACCAGAAAAGCTATCGAGGATCTGTGGGGAGCTGAGGTATACGATTTCTACGGACTGTCCGATATTTTCGGAGCCTGCGCCGCTCACTGCGAATACCATGATGGTCTCCACATTGCAGAGAACCACATTCTCGTTGAGACTGTCGATATACATACCGGCGAAATCCTCAAGCCCGGAGAGGTTGGAGAACTGGTATTCACAACTCTCCGCAAGCACGCAAGACCTCTGATAAGATTCAGAACAGGCGATATAGGCTGGATCGACAACACTCCCTGCAAGTGCGGAAGAACTCACGGCAGAATACACATCAACGGCAGAAAGGACGATATGTTTATCGTGTCTGCGGTAAATGTATTCCCCAGCGATATTGAGGCAGTTATCCGCGACCTTGAAGGTATCACCGGAGAATATCTTATCCGCGTATTTGACAAGGACTTCACCTGCAAATACTCTGTTGAGGTTGAGAAGAATGCCGACAATCCCGAAAGCGATGCATCCGCGGCACAGAGAGTATCCGATGCTCTCAAAGCAAGGATCGGCGTAAAGCCCTACGAGGTAAAGATCCATCCCGACGGAGGACTTGACACCCGCTCCGAGCACAAATCCAAGCGTATCATCGACGAAAGAAATCTTGATTTTACCATCTAACACATTCCCCTTTAAAAGAACCGGGTACTTTCCGCTTTTCGGAAAGTACCCGGTATCTTTTTTATGCAGTTAATACTAATACTGATTCAAACCGCATTTACGGATATGATCGCAACGAATAAATAAATAATTGTCACGATCCATACAGACGGACATTTTGCAAGCAGACCCCAGGTGAGCTTCTTTCCTTCTGCCGGTGCAATTTCATAGGAATATCCGGGAGTGACCATATCCTCCGGCTTGATCTTTCCGTTTTTCTTAAGGAAAAATACCAGCGAGATAATTCCTATTACCAGCAGCACTGCAAAATGTATCGCCTCAAAGGCGGAAGCTGTATCCTCTCCCCATGACATAAGAACCTTATACTCATACACATATGTGCAGAACATAACATTTGCATTGACTGTCATGTGCGCAATGATGGATGGGATTATCGAGCCGCTTTTCATAGCAATATATCCGAAGATAAGTCCCAGCAGAAATCCGTTGAACATCTGATTGAAATTTCCGTGCATGATCCCGAAAAGCAGGGCGGAAGCAAAAAGTGCGAATTTCCTGTTCACCGGAGCAAGAGAATTCATTATCATACCCCGCATAAGAATTTCCTCTGTTACAGGTGCGATAATAACAAAATAGAGCAGGATCATGACATTCAGCAGAATATTATCCGACATACCTACTATTGAAGCGGTTTCCCTTCTTATACCCATAAGTCCGGTCAGATTTATCATTATTGTCTGCAAAAACATGGAGGCTGCCTGTATTCCAAGTGCGCCTAAGATCCCCACAGCGATCCATTTTGCACTGAGCTTTGACTTTCCGAAAAGATCCTTTGCCTTAAACGCCTTGACCGCCGCTTTCCCTATAGCTGCCGCTGAAAGATTTGCTATAAGATATGCGATAGTGTTTACTGTATTATTATATGCTGCATCGGAGGAGACTTTCAGGGACAGCTCCTGAGCAAATTCCATAAGCTGCGCCTGTGACGCTCCCGGATTTTCCGCCATATATCCTGCTGTCATTACAGTGGAATAGGTAATAGAAGCTATTATTGACACTGCCGTCAAAAAAAGCAACTGAAGCACCATGGAAAGACCTGTCCAGCCGTATCCTTTTTTGATACTTTTCCTGAGCATGACCGGGTCCTGCGTTATATCATAAGCATTTTCCGCAGGCTGATATTGCTGATACTGCGCAGGCTGATCGTTTCCGGGAATATTGTTGTTATCCATATTTCATATCTCCTTATTGTTTATTGTTGTATCTGCGTTTTGTCCTTATGTAATAGCATATTGATCTTGAGGCAAAGACCCCGAACTCCACCAGAACGATCAGATAGAGCAGCATGAAATATATAAACAGCGGCATACTTTCAGACATTTGCTCCTGTACTATTACAAAGGATGACATTATCATCACGGCAGCACACGCTGTAAGCATAATACCGAAGGTGTATGCCATGCGTTTTGCGTGTCTGAGCTTTGTTTCACCGTCGCTGTAAAATTCCGGAGCTTCGTTTCCGTCATATTCCTTTGACCATACGACGAAGCACTGTAGTCTGCTTGCTGAGGTAAATTCAAGCTTCCAGCCGTCGTCCTTGCCGTTAAGGAAATACTCGTCCTTTGCCTCGTTCTGATAGTCTACCACAAATTTTATTTTGCAGGGCTCGGACTTTACGAAATAAAATACAGTGCCCAGCTGATTGAAACGATAAAATCTCCAGCCCTCAGCAGCAAGCTTTTCAACCATTTCCTCAGCTCTGTCCGGAGCGTAGAACCAGCCGATAGGAAATTTTCTCATCATTCTGCCGTCCTTCAGCATCTGCTTTTCCTCTTTGGGAGTGTATAAGAAATTTCCCTCCGGAATGGTTTTTATGACCTTTCCTTTAAGGTCAAGATCGGTATCTGTTTTAGCAAGCCGTCTGTTGCTTATAAAAAGTCTTATCATAGGTATCAGACCTACAGCAAATATCAGGAAAAACGCAATGATCTCTGAGTCTGTGACCGAAAGCTTTCCTGCGTCAAGGTCTTCCAGTGCGCCCATTATGAAGCTGGACAACAGTCCCAGAACGAAACAGAAAAACATAAATGCAGCATAAAGCGAAATGCGGTTATAGGTTTTCCAGTTGGAATAGGAGGGGACATTTTCCGTATCAGGGTCTGCATTTTTTACAGCATAGTAATTCTTTCCCCCGCAGACCTTTTCCCAGCCGCCTGCCGAAAGTCCCTTGGGAGGTTCTCCTCCACAGCCCTTGGCAGGACAGATACGATATCTTTCCCTTTGATTTTCCCCCTTTTCAAAGCTGAAAATGCACATAAACGGAGAAAGTCCCGTCATGTGAAGTCCCTTTCCGGAAAGCTCTGAAAGCTTATTTTCCGTTTTGATTATATCTGCATACCATAATGGGAAAAACTTTTTCATTTCAGATCCCCCTCGTCCAATATGAA
>JAFLUJ010000141.1 GCA_022511485.1 Oscillospiraceae bacterium
AAAGCTTCCCGCACTGAAACCAAGCTGCTTCTGGTGTGTGGGACTTTTTATATACGCGTTTGAGACTACATGGGCAAGCTGGCTGGTAAAGGCAATTATCTGGTCATGCTCCTGGGGAGTGGCAAAGACTACCTTTTTAAAATGGATAGTGTATGCAAGATCCTTAAGAAGATTAAGCTTTGCCTGCGGCGTTGCTTCTGTCGGGGTAATGATAAAGCTCGCTTCGTCGAAAAGGTTGTCCAGAGAATATTCAAAGCCGGAAAATTCACGTCCTGCCATAGGGTGAGTGCCGATAAAGGTCACGTCATGCTTTTCAAGGACAGGAGTAACCCTGTCAACGATCTCCTTTTTTATGCCGCAGGTGTCTATAACGATACTTCCGCTTTTGAACTTGTCCGCATTATCTATGATATAGTCGATAGCGTCGATAGGATAAAGGGAAATAATGGTGATGTCTGCAAGTCCAAGATCGTCGGTTTCAGCGTCAATGGCGTTCTGGGACAAAGCCATAGCTATGGTTTCCTTGTTTATATCAATTCCGTATACGGTGTTGTTTGTGTGCTTTTTTATTGCCTTGCAGAGAGAGCCTCCGATAAGTCCAAGACCGACTGCTGTTATTATCATAGTAATGACCTTCCTTTTTTGAATCCTTTCTATAGTAATTTTATCACTTTTAACCGGCAAAGTCAAGGGGATGTAATGTCAGGGATTTTTTTATTTATCCGACAAGATTTGCATATTTCAGATTACCATTTATTGCAGCCGAAATTGCTATAGCGTGTCCGCCAAATATATCTTTATCTTCACTGTAATAGGCAGTTATTTCGCCTCGTGGATCTATTGCTAACTCGGAAATATAGATCATATCTGCAAATTGCTCCTCTGTAATTACTTCATCGTCTGTACTCCATTCGTTGGCTGTTTCGATCATTTCGACAGCAGCAAACCTGCGGAATTTTTCGTCCCAGGCGAAAATATCGGCATAAAGCGATTTCAGATGAGTAAAAGCTTTGTTTGCAGACTTTCCACCGTCTCTGTCTGTTTCAAGGTGCACCGAACAATCATGTCCAAGCCAATCAATATTGCCTTTAAATAATGAAAGTTCCCGATTTAAAGTAAATTTCCCTATTTTATGATCTTCAATATACACAGGTTCCAGATATTTTTCTTTTAGCTTTTCAAGCTTGGGAGATGAAAGTCCGTCGTCAATAACCTCTGTGACCATGTAGCAGTTATTCATAGTTTTTTTCATATACTGATCCAATTTGACTGGAATGTTCTTTCTGCATCTGATATGATATATGTTAAACTTTTTAAAATCATAACCCCAACTTTGATGATCTTTACTATCGGCAATAAGCCATTCAAGTCTGCCTTTTTCTTTTGAAAAAGCGCCCGTAGTCAGATTAACAGAAGCAACAAACTCTATACTTGGATTTAAGATACCATCACCAAGTATAATAGCCCCGCCTACAGATTGCACTGTCAGAAAAAGCAATTCAATTTCGTCCGTGCCAAATCTTCTTTCGAATTTATCGACTTCTTTACCGGAAATAATATTACTCATAATAAGTTTACATTCCTTTCGATATGATCTAACTTAGCAATGTAATAACAGTAAAGTATTTTTCACATTATCAGATTCAAATAAATATGAATATCTTACTATATAATTATATATAATCACTCTAAAAAAGTCAATCTGATAAGGATGCTAAATTAAAAAAATGTGAAATAACGAATTGCATTTTATTAAATTATGCACATATACAACAAAATATCAACAGAATCAGGATCTAAATAGTCAATTTTGCAAGAAAAATAAAAAATCCTGCAAAATTTTAAAAAAGGTATTGACAAAATCAAATTTATAGTGTATTATATAACTATAGTAAATATTGAGAAGCAATGGCGCTTCGGCAAGCGGGACAGGTGTCTCTTGCCGTAAGCGTCTTTTTTGTTTCACTAACTATGGGAGGAATTTTTTATGCCGGAAACAATGAATCAGGGAGTTAAAAACGTTCAGGACTATTTTGGCTGCAACGTTTTTAACAAGGAAACTATGAAGGAAAGACTTCCAAAGAACGTCTACAGATCACTGCTTAAAACTCAGAATCTGGGTATAGCTCTTGATGTGGACGTTGCCGAGGTTATCGCAAACGCTATGAAGGAGTGGGCTGTTGAAAAGGGTGCTACACACTATACACACTGGTTTCATCCAATGACAGGCGTTACTGCTGAAAAGCACGATTCCTTTATCTCGCCCACAAGCGACGGAAAGGTAATCATGGAGTTCTCAGGTAAAGAGCTTATCAAGGGCGAGCCTGACGCTTCTTCTTTCCCCTCCGGAGGTCTGAGAGCTACTTTCGAGGCAAGAGGCTACACAGCATGGGATCCTACTTCTCCTGCATTTGTAAAGGACGGTTCACTTTACATACCTACAGCATTCTGCTCTTACACAGGAGAGATACTCGATAAGAAAACTCCGCTGCTTCGCTCTATGGACGTAGTTTCAGAGCAGGCTATCCGTGTACTTCGTCTTTTCGGAAATACCACCGCTACAAGAGTTACCACAACAGTAGGTCCTGAGCAGGAATATTTCCTTGTTGATAAAAAGCTCTACGATCAGAGACGTGACCTTATTCTTACAGGCAGAACACTTTTCGGAGCAAAAGCTCCCAAGGGTCAGGAGCTTGAAGATCACTATTTCGGAAACATCAAGGACAGAGTTTCCGCATACATGAAAGACCTTGACGAGGAGCTCTGGAAGCTTGGTATCCTTGCAAAGACCAAGCACAATGAGGTTGCTCCTGCACAGCATGAGCTTGCGCCTATTTTTGCTACCTCAAATGTTGCATCCGACCAGAACGCTCTTACAATGGAAATAATGAAGAAAACCGCTCTCAAGCACGGACTTGTCTGCCTGCTTCACGAGAAGCCATTTGCAGGAGTAAACGGTTCCGGTAAGCACAATAACTGGTCTATCTCCACAAATGATGGTCAGAATCTTCTTGACCCGGGTGAGAATCCTAAGGATAATATTCAGTTCCTGACATTCCTTGTTGCAGTTATCAAGGCTGTAAACAATTATGCCGACCTGCTCCGTCTGTCAGCAGCTTCTGCCGGCAACGATCACAGACTTGGTGCAAATGAAGCGCCTCCTGCAATCGTGTCCATCTTTCTGGGCGACGAACTCCAGAAAATTCTTGACGCTCTTGAAACAGGAAAAATGATAAAAACTAATCAGGATAAAGAATTTGTTATTGGTGTTGAGGCTCTGCCTAACTTCCCCAAGGATACAACAGACCGTAACAGAACATCTCCCTTTGCATTTACCGGTAATAAGTTTGAGTTCAGAGCACTGGGTTCTGCGGACTCCATCGCCTGCACAAATATGATCCTTAATACTATCGTTGCACACGTTCTCAAAGAGTTTGCTGATAAGCTGGAAGGTTCTTCTGACTTCTCCGCTGACCTTAACAAGCTGCTTATCGAAACCATCAAGGAGAACAAGCAGGTCATCTTCAACGGCAACGGCTATGATGAGTCCTGGATAGCAGAAGCTAAGAAGAGGGGACTTCCTAACCTCGTTTCAACAGTTGATGCTGTTCCTCACTATACAGACGACAAAAATGTGGCTATCTTTGAGGAATTCAAGGTTCTCACAAGAACAGAGATCCAGTCCAGACAGGAAATACTCCTTGAAAACTACTCAAAGATCATCAACATTGAGGCTCTTACCATGGTGGATATGGCAAGAAAGCAGATCATACCTGCCGGTCTTGAATTTACAAAGAACCTTGCGGATTCAATGGTTGCAAAGAAATCCGTTGGTGTAAGCTTTGACGCAGAAAAGGTTCTTGCTGATAAGGCATCCAAGCTTACAAACAGTATTCTGGAGGCTACAGACGCTCTTGACAGCAAGCTGCTTGACGTCAAG
>JAFLUJ010000142.1 GCA_022511485.1 Oscillospiraceae bacterium
GAAAACCTTTCTGAAGAAAGGTTATTCCCCAGACCCCTTTCCAAAGACTTTGTTATATTTTTGAAGCCGGAGGGCAAGCCCTCCGGCTTCAAAAATATATAAAAGTTTTAGGGAGGGGGTTCGGGGGATGACCCTTTTTCACGTAGGTGTCGGAAAAGAAGCTTGTTTGCTTCCGTGTCATTCCGTTACCCTAACATAAAAAGTCCGCAGCGAATTGCCCGCGGGGGCTCCCCCGCTTCAAAAGGGTCTCCCCCGATAGGAGCGCAGAAACAATATACTAAATTACGATCTGCTTTACTATTCATAATATAATACATTTATGAAACAGTTCTATGCAACAGCTCCTTTTATGCTCTTGTCCTACTGCTTTTTGACCGGTCTGACATATTTCCAGAATCGTTCCGGATCATGGTAAAAATAGAACACCCTGCCCTGCGTTGTATCAAGGCAATAACCGGACGAGGCATAATCGAAATTTTTCATTGCCTCTTCGATTTTTTCTTCCACATTGCAATTCTGAGACTGATAATCAAAAGGACCGTGTTCAAATACGATGTACTCTCCCTCGGGAACGTCCATTATCTGCATTTGTTCCGGGATCTCTCCGCTGTAATCGGCAGGAAGACGTACTCCATAGCTTTCCGCCAGAGGTATCCCCCAGCTGCATATCCTGCCTGTGGGTTCGTTTATGTACGCCATGAGCTGACCGCTTCCGCTGTTTGCATCAGTACCGCCTTCATCATCCAGCTTTCCCTTGATGCTGTCAAGCAGTCCGCAGATAGTGGCACAGTCCTGTCCCGGTATCTTGCTTTGCTTTTCCCAGAAATCCCAATAACCAATGCTCTCATAATTTCTGATGTGCAGGTACTTGTGTGCAGGGATCGTCACAAAATATACCTTTACATCCTTTTCAGTAGCTGACATATTTGTTCCTCCTATACTTACCAGATAGCAATCAAAAGGCTTGATAATTGTGCGGAGAACAACAGGGACAGGATCACTTCGGTACTCGCTGGGAGTTATTCCATAGGCTTCTTTAAAAGAGCGGGAAAACGCTTCATGGCTGGAAAAGCCATAGTCCAGCGCAATGTCCAGAAGACCTTTCTGAGTATCCCGGACTTCCTTTAATGCAAACGCGAGAGTTCGCTGCCGCAAGTAATCACGAAAATGCATTCCGGAGATCTCTCTGAATTTACGTGAAATATAAAATTCAGAATATCCCAGCTTTTGCGCAAGGCAATTAAGCGTTAACGCTTCATCGCTTTGAGTTTTAATGCACTTATCGACCTCTTCTACAATTATTTGCACTATTCTTTCCCATTCACCCATTTCCTGTTACCTCACATTTTTTGATCGCTTTAGTGTAATTATACAGAATAACAAAAAAATTATCTTGATTTCGATTGCACAAAAATCAGCTCATATTTCAATTATTATACTATACTCAGTAAAATAAGTCAAATATATACAAAATAACCGTACCGGAAAATTATCCCGATACGGCTGATTTTATTTTTCTTTGTTTGCATTACTTCGGATCTTTACACGGAACGACATTGAATATAACAACAAAATTTACCTTGTCTGAGCTGTCCCATTTTGTCTTGGACATATCAGTAACTGCACCGCTGACCTGGAAATGTCCGTAGTAATAGCTTTTAAGCGCATTGTCCTCATATTCTGCTTTCGGAATGACCATAAGAGTTCCCTTCTCAGAGGTGTCTTTGTATAATGTAGCATCCGGAAATACAAGGGTCTTACCGGCTGTAAACCTGACCTTGTTTGCTTCGATCAGGTTATCATTTTCCAAAGCCTGATCCGCAACACCGCTTCCTGATACAGAAGCAAGCATATACGCCGACAGAGCCTTCTCAGACTTTATCTTTACCTCGTCAGGAGTTTTGCAGACTATTATAGTCGGATCTCCGTTCTTATCCTTTGGAACAGTAAGGTAAAGCTCTGCATCAACTGACACTGCGCTGGTTTTGGTTTTATTTCTTATAGTGTAAAGCGGACTTGTTACACCATCAGCACCATAATCTTCTTTTCCGTTGCTGACAGCTACGCCATACGGATTTATCACCACAGATATATTTGACGGAACTGATACATTTAACGCAGGGACAGCCATTATAGCTGTGAAATTATAGCTTGTAGACCCTGCTGTATTAATGTCCTTATTTTTTGTATCAACTGTCAAGGGCTTTGTCGTACTATCTCCCGAGCCTGTTCCCGAATCGTCTCCCGAGCCTGTGTCCGTATCGGAAGGCGGTTCATAATCCGCCGCACTTATAGAAGGATATGAAAAATTTGTATTAAATCCGGAAAGTATTATATTTCCAATTGGTGTATGGGATCTGGCGGCATTGTCATTTCTTGCCGCAGAGCTTGTTCCGACAGCAAGCCATTCATCATACCTATATGTAGCCTTGTTTCCTGTGTCGATCCATGTTACATCGACATAGTACCAGCTTCCGTCAAGACAGACAGCATTCCATTCATGATCGCTGCTGTAAACAGATATACATTGGATACCTGCTGTATCACACAGCAACTTGAAAGCCTCTGCATATGCTTCACATACACCGCTTCCCCTTACCAGCGCACCATAAGCATTCCAGCAATTTGCATAAGTGGAGTTATCAGAACCTCCCCTGCTGGCTGCATTATCGTTATACGACATATTATCGCTGATATATGTCGCAAAATATTTTATCTTATCATAATCGGAGGTGTACTGTCCCGCATTTCCTACAATGCTGTTTACCTTATTCATCAGAGCTGTATAATTACTTTTTACACTGCTTGCCGACTGACCTGCACAATAGCCGAACTGTACATATATATTAGTGATATTGCCATTTTCATCATCGGTATATCTTAAAGAGAAGCCATACAGCCAGAAAAATTCAGGGTGATCCGCCACAAGAGCAGCGTAAGCTCTCTCTACTGTCTCAAAATCTGTAATGCCTGTCATTTCCACCGATGCAACTGCGGGATCATTTTCCAGAGCGATCTTCATCATGTCATATGCGTTCTTCTCACCGGATGTAAGCTGATCGTAGAAATGGCGTGCTCCACCGTTACTGTAAAGCGAAATGGGACTTACAAGCTGATATGGAGAAACGTGATATACATTTTCCCCCGGACTGTATTCAAAGTCGTCAGGAAGCCTGATGATCTCCGGTTCAGCAAGAACAATATCATTCACATATGCATCTGGAGCAACGTATTCCGGTTTATCAGGAACAATGTCATTCACATATGCATCGGGAGCAGCGTATTCCGGTTCATCAGGAACAACGTCATCCACATATGCATCGGCAGCATTGTATTCTTCCGCTTCGGATAATGCCAGAGCATCAACAGCCGTAACAGAGGACATCATTACAGCACACGCCAGTACCGGTGACATGAACCGCTTTGAGACAGCAATTCTGCCTCCCTTATTACCGGACAGAGAAGCTTTCATCTGATGTACACTATTCAGGAAAAATGCTCCGAATTTTTTTGCACGTAAATATTTAACGGCATACATCCCCAAAGCCACCAAAACGACAGCCGGCAGCAATATAAACGCACAAGCATTATATATTTTTTTCACAGCTATTCCTCCCTCCGTTACCATATTTTGCAAAAATTTATTCCATTATTGATTAATTATAACATTTCATGCCCTCATTGTCAAGAATTTACTAAAAGCACAGCAGAAAATTCGGCATTTTACACAACTGACCTGCAATATGTCAACGTTATATATGAAAAAACAGCCGTACCAGTTTAAATTCCGGTACGGCTGAATATTTTTCAATAACAAGAGCTCGCCTATTATTACAGCTGAGGACCTGCTGCAACCAGTGCCTTGCCGGCA
>JAFLUJ010000143.1 GCA_022511485.1 Oscillospiraceae bacterium
CAGCAACTGCTTTGAAACCTTTGATTTTCTTATCCAAAAGGGGTATCTTGCCAGAGAAAGCGGAAAAATATCCTGCGACATACCTGTCATTGCCTATAAGGAACGCTTTGAACTGTACGAGCTCAGCGAAAAGTACGACAACATTATCTCGGACAGATTCCGTAATGAGTTTATGAAGCTTATGAAAAATCCTGTAATACTTCCCCCTCATTTAAAGTCTGTTCCCGAATGGCAGAGGTATATGCACTGCTGCTCCTGCTTCCCCATGATGGTGATTCTGAACGCCAGAGAAAAAGGACTTTTCCTTAAGGGCGTGAACTCCCCTGCCCCGGCAGTTTTTATCGCTGTCGGATAAGCTAAAGGCTGCGTTTTTATGCGCAGCCTTTTTGTTAGTATAATAACTGTTTTCAGCATAATATACCATTGTTCGGAATATTATTTTTTGGGGGGAAAATAATTTTTAACCTGGGTGCTTATGTTTGAAAATCTTCGATTTTCAAACTTCGAGTTTTGTTTTACTCACTGCATGCTCAATAAATTGAGCGTCGTAATTTTGCTTACGCAAAATCACAAAACATCGTATGAAAGGAGGACACATTTTCCCGAACGGGAAAATGGTCATATATGTGTACAAGTATTGCAATGACGACCAATGATTTTTATTTTGGGAGAAATATGGATCTGGACTACCATTTCGGAGAACGGATCGTCCTGACGCCGCGGAATTATCCTATTGAATTTCGTAAAGCAGGCAGTATGGAAAATCATTACGCTATTCTTGGAATGGCAGCCGTAGCAGAAAATTATCCCCTGTATGCAGAAGCCATGAACGAAAAAGGGCTCTGTATTGCCGGACTTCAATTTCCCGATAACGCCTTTTATCCGGACGCAGAAGAGAGCTGCAAGTACAACGTCTCACCCTTTGAACTGACCCTGTGGATATTGGGAAAATGCGCTTCCGCAGACGAAGCCGAAAAGCTTCTTTCTGAAACAAATATTGTTAATATCCCATTCAGCAAGGAAATGCCCCTGACCTCGCTGCATTGGCATATCGCCGACAGCAAGCGATCATTGACGCTTGAAGTCACCAAAAAAGGAACTAACCTGTGTGATAATCCGGTCGGAGTGCTTACAAACAATCCTCCCTTTGAATTTCATATGACAAATCTATGCAATTATATGAATTTAACTCCGGAATACCCTCAAAACAGATTAAGCAGCAAAATAGAGCTTATCCCTTATGGAAACGGATTCGGAGCTATTGGTCTCCCCGGAGACTACTCTCCCTCCGCCAGATTTGTAAAAACAGTATTTATGAAGTTCAATTCTGAATGTGAATGTAACAATGACAGCAGCGTTTCTCAATTTTTCCATATCATGGAGGCAGTGTCTGTTGTCCGGGGCTGTGTTATCAACAATGAAAACAAACTGAGCGTCACAACCTATTCCTGCTGTATGAATGCAACCAAAGGATATTATTATTACAAAACATATTCAAACAGCCGCCTTACAGCAGTAGATATGTTCAGAGAGAACCTTGATGACCACTGTCTTAAGGAATTTCCCCTTATGGAGGAGCAAAGCGTTTTATGGCTGAGCTGATACTGATCCCGGAAACAACAGCAGACAACTCTGACTGCACGATCGAAGGACGATCCCTGCGCGTCATCATCTTAAACAAACAGCGCCGGCTGATCCAAAAGGAACGGTCGGCGCAGATATGTACAATTATATGTTTTTCCTGCTTGTAATAGCAGGAACGATCTTAGCGTGCAGCATTCCCGCAATATTGACGGATACGCTGTTTGGCAAAGCACGGTATATCATGACAGCAAGCTTTTTAGGAGCGGAACGTTCATCCTTTCTCATAGGAGCATTAGCCCAGACGGACATAGTCTTATACCTGAGCCATTCATCAGCAAAGGGATGCTTACAGCCCTCGATCCATGGTCTGAGGGACAGAAAGCTTGTGGTAAAATGAACGATCGAAGGATCATTTTTCGATGCCTCTGTCTCAAGCTCACTGTAATACTTTTGCGGCTTGCGGAATGTCATAAGATCCTTGTATGTAAAATCATAAACCGCCGTGTAGCAATTGTATTTCAATGACAGTCTCATAGACCTTGAACTAAGGATACCATTGATTATCCCCTGGTCAGCATAAGGAACATCGTTATTGTATTTTCGGGCGAATTCTTCAAATTTTTCAGTAACATTATCCTCCCGCCACATTTTCAAATTAATAAGCAGAACTCCGGCATTAAAGTAGTTGCTGCCGCTGTTCAATCCTATTGCTTTGAGGTGCGACCGGCTTACACAGTCATTTACACCCGCACAGTAATAATTATCAATATCAAAGCCATAGAGATCCTCGAGATTTTTTAAAACCAGTATGTCACAGTCAAGATAAAGTATTTTCTCAATTTCTGACGGCAAAAGCTTATTTAGATACAGCCTTGAAAATGTTGATAAAGAACCGCGCTGCTGCTTCATATCATCATCAAGCAAGTGTTTTACATTAAAAAAATATATTTTTCTGTCATATTCGTCAGTGATACGCATAAGCAGAGATTTATTTTCTTCACTGATACCATCATCAAGAACATATATGCTTATATCTTCGCATCCGGTATTATTTTCAAGCAGGGAGATCATTGAAATACCAAGCATTTCTGCAAAGTTGTCATTACTTGCATAAGCAATATTCATCAGATCGCCCCTCTCCCGAATAAAACCGCTGTGACCGTTTTGAGAATAATTTTCATATCAAAAAGGAAAGATCTGTTGCGTATGTAATAAAGCTCCATTTCCTGACGTTTGCCTGTTACGTATCCGACAGTATTTCTTGCATAAGCCTGCCAATATCCTGTAAGACCCGGCTTTACGGACAAGAGCAGCTTCTGCTCCTCCGGAGTATAATTTTCCTCAAGCTCTGATCTGAGTATAGGACGCGGACCAACCACAGACATATTGCCTTTTATAAGGATATTGAAAAGTATCTGAGGGATCTCATCAATACTTGTTCTCCGCATTTTTGCGCCGAAACAGGTTTCCCCGTCCCCGGGCTTCTCGTAGCCTATCAGACGAGGGTCATCTGATAGTTTATATTCTTTTTTGTATTCCGCCTGCTGTTTAGGAGTTAAGGTTTTTTCAATATTTTCCGCCCCCTCTTTCATGCAGCGGAATTTAAAAACATCTATCTCCTTGAAATCCTTGCCAAGCCTTTTATGGAGGAAAAACGGATTGCCCGGATCTTTGATCATAATAACAATACAAATAATTGCCATCGGGATCAGCAAAACGATGCTTGCCGCAAGAGCGGAAACAAAATCAAATATTCTTTTAAAGAAATCATAAACCGGCTTTGGAGTAAGAACAATTTCATCATTTACAGCAGGCGAGCCGATCGTCTCAAATGCCGAGTGTTTATAATGTACTGTTTCAGTTATATCAAGCTCTGCCATTTAATTGTTCACCTCCAAAGATTGTAAATAGAGATATTTCTGATCACCATTTCAACACCACACAAAGAGCGAACGGCTGTAAGCTATTGTATAGTATAATTTCCATCGTTATTTACTGATATGACAGGTTTTCCGTTGGGATCAACCGATACTCTGCCCAGGGATTTTTTATTTTCATAATACCAGCTCATTGCTGCAAGTTCATCACTGCCGATATTGCAGTTTAACAGCGTAATATCAAAAGTACAGCTGAAATTACCTGTGAGATCCAATTCAAACCCGGAACGTGTGCCTCTGTATGTACTTGCCGACATTATAATTTTTCCGGATCTTCCGATCGCCGAAGATCCTATTGAAACAGAAATCTCGGAATTGATTATTGTCAGAGTAGTATTTTTGCAT
>JAFLUJ010000165.1 GCA_022511485.1 Oscillospiraceae bacterium
CATCTAAAAATATCAGCAATGATTTCAAGCAGTGCACCGGAGACCGCGGTATGGTAAAATACTTCAAGGTAATGAAATGGTGCAAGCTTTTCATGCAGAATAACGGCACTACATTCTTCACAGGCGGAAAGGTCAAGTATGCTATGCTTTTCCACATGGATAAGCTGTTCAGTGCGTGTATTGCTTCAAGTCTGAGAAAACAGCTTGACCGTACCAGCTACTATTTCCTTACCCCGGAAAAGATAAGCAATTCCATAAGCAATACGGGTATGGACAAGGATCTCAGACCTATTTCTGATTTCTACATAAAAAACAGACTAACAGAAAACACCATCAATGTAAGATTCAAATTCAAGGATATTAAGGATTACAGAAGTCCGGAAGAGGAAAACACTTTATTGATCTTCCCTATCACTCAGGTACTCAATACCACTTTCAACGGCATAGGTAAAACAATGTATCTTATTGACTTGAATGATATTGACAGCAGTGTATCCGTCCTTACTGAAACATTTTTCGTTTAAAATCCAAATGGGTGTGCCGCACGGGTCGGTCGGTGTAACACACCCAAATTTATAATTCTTATATCCATGCTATATTGCAATAAACAAAGGAGTAAAAAAATGTATAATATGTTTGCTGAATGGGTTGACCGTCAGCTTGAAGAAAATACAATGCCGGAAAGCACCGTATCGTTTTATTTTGCTCTTTATGATGAACACGGCGGCGGTTTTGGTATGCAGCTTATTGCCTGTGACAGATTCGACGAAAATGACGAAAACTGGCCTTGTTACCATGTTTATCTTGATGAGGACAACATTTTCTGTATAAAAGGAGATAATGACGAGGAAAACGAATGGGAAAACGCATATGCTTTTATGAAAAGTCTTGCAGTCACCTACCTTGAAAAAGGAAAGCATAGGGATATTCTACTGAACACCAAAGGCGTAGGCATAGGTCATGTAAACGGCGATCTGGAGCTTTTATACATTAAAGATCATTCTTAATTGAAGTTAAAAAATGCAGTCTGTATGAGACTGCATTTTTTTTGGTTAGCTTATCTGAAATATTACTCCTCGGGTTCTTTTTTTATTCTGAAAACTATTCTGAAAAAGTTTGCCAGGATCCTCGGACTTTTAATAACTACGATCTTCATATGTAATACCCTCCTTTAGAAAAAGCGTGTTTGTATTACATACTATTCACCGAAAAAAAATCGGTGCTATTTTTTTGAAAAAATCACCAGAATCTGCCCTTCATGAACAGAAATACTGCACTTATCCCGGATTATTTCATTGCTCACTCCCAAGGGAAAAGAATTATCCAGCTTGTATCCGGTAACATTATACTTAGTTCCTGTTGTGGTAAGTACAGCGCTCTCACTATAAGAAAATAACGAAAGATACATATTGTCCCTTCGCTCATAGGTATACTCCCCTGCTTTAAGCAGCTCTACAGTATCATTGCTGCCAATTAACCTTCCAAAGCCACCATTTTCAAGAATATATGCTAATGTCTGGATATTGGCATATGTATGGTCAAGTCGTCCGCCAACAGAGCCTGCTATCGTAATATCTGAATATCCTCTGTCCAGAGCTGTTTTCACAGCGAGCATTGTATCTGTATCATCCTTTTCGGCAGGAGCGGTTATTATTTCGCCGCAGTCTGGCTTTTCATCAAGGCTGTCAAAATCTCCGAGGATCAGATCTGGTGTTAAGTTATTTCTCTTTACAGCAAGATAGCCGCTGTCAGCGGCTATTATATATGCATTATCGGGAGGCACTGCCATGAATTTATCGTCCGGCGCTCCTGAAAATATCCAGCATGGTCTCAAATTGATCACTTCCTGTCTTTCAGTTCCCATTCTTTGATCTGTCTCGATTCCTCATACATTTCCGCATAGCTGCTGTGACGGGATCTGGGAATATCCCCATTTTCCACAGCCTCAAGAACAGCGCAGCCCTTTTCCCTGATGTGAGCACAGTCAGGGAAACGACATTCTCCCTCGTATTCCCGAAACTCGGGAAAGCAATTCGCAAGCTGTTCCTTCATAATTATATCATATTTGCGTGTTTCAAATGTAGAAAATCCTGGAGTATCGGCAATATATCCACCATTGGCGAGCTTGTAGAGCTCCACATTTCTTGTTGTGTGACGTCCTCTGCCAAGCTTTTTGCTTATCTCTCCTGTTTTTATTTCAAGACTGCCGTCAATATGATTAAGGAGTGTGGATTTTCCTACTCCTGTATTACCCGTAAAAGCAGATACTTTTCCCGAAAGCATATCATAAAGCTTCATATATGAGGAAGGTTCATTATAATCTATCTCCAGAAATTCCGCTCCTGAATTTCTGTAAATATCCTTAAGAGATGCATCCTTCACCAGATCGAGCTTTGTAACAGCAATAATACTGTCTATCCCCTTGAATTCTGCAATGGCAAGAAACTTATCCAGAAGTGTAAGATTCGGTGCAGGCTCACAGGTAGAAATAACAAAGACAATATTATCCAGATTTGCAAGGGGAGGTCTTATAAGACTGTTCTTTCTCGGCAGTATCTTATCGACAACTGCTGTTTTCCCTGAAATATCAGACAAAACAACCCTGTCACCCGCACATGGAGAAATATCCTGCTTACGGAAGATCCCTCTTGCTTTACATTCAAAAATGCCCGAGGGAGTCTCCGCATAATAGAGTCCCCCTACAGCTTTTAAAAGTATTCCTTCGGTACTCATCAATATCCGAACACATCGTTCCAAAGGTCTTCATAATTAAAGAAATCGTCATTGTTGTCATCATCATTACCATTATCATTATTATCATCGTCAGTAGTAACGAAAGGCTCATCAATAATGAACGGTTCCTGAGTGACAGTTTCCTCTTTTTCAGAGAACAGGTCTCTGAATGCATTCTTATCAAAAAGCACCTCAGTAATGTTATGCTCTACAAAATCTACTGAATATTCACCAATGGTCTCGCTTGTCCTCTTATCCTTGTTTACAGCCTCAAGAATGACCTTACGCATCTCTGTACCCTTTACGGTTATTGAAACGGTGGAAGCATATGCAAGATTATCAATAGTCTCTGTACCGATTATCTGTCCGTTTACATAGCAATTAAATTCCGCCGCACCCTTAAGACCGCTGGGAACAGCAAATGTGATGGTTTCCTCACCTTCCGGCATTATACCGGTGCTCAATGTAAGGATAATTGTTGTATTGAGCTTAACGATATTAGGCTGACCGTCCTCACCTATTGCCGGGATACTTTGCTCAATGACAGTACCCTCTTCTTCAAGTGAATCGGCAGTCATAGTCTGTATCGTAAACTTATTTCCCAGTAAGAGCTCAGCTTCTTCAAGTGAACGTCCTACAACATTCGGAACACTAATATCCTGTTCCTCAGGACCGCGGCTTACATACATATTTATTGTCGAACCGTAAGCTCTCTTTTCATTCCTTGGTGGGTCTGTCATAATAACATTTCCCTTAGGAACATTTTCATCAAAAACGCTCTTTATAATAACATTAAAGTCTTCTTTAAGCATATTCTGAGCGTCATCTGAAGCAAGATCGTACACGTTAGGTACTGTGACCATTCTCGGACCTCTGCTGACCGTTACCTTTACAGTGGTTTTACCAATAATGAACTGGCTGCCGGCACCAGGCGACTGATCTATGATCGCACCCTCAGGTGATTCTGAGGAATAGATCTGCTCCTCAACCATAACCTCAAATTGCCGTGAATAAGCAGTTTTGACCTCCTGATAGCTAAGGTTGTGCAAATCAGGCATTTGTCCTAATTCCTCAGGTGGCGTTTTTAAATACCTGACTATCATTATAGCAATAAAAGCTACAACTATGATTATTATTCCTGCTGCAATAGCGGTAAGAACTACCACAAAATAAGAAGATTTAGAAGGCTGATCGTCCTCTCCGTAATTGTCATAAGCATCATATTCGTCAAGTTCATCTTTTACTTTTGTTCGTGTCCTCATTTTTCTCATATCACCTCTGTCTGTCACTACCGGAACTGAAGTTGTTTTTGACTCAGCTTCGACCGGTCGTTTGGGCAAAGACTGGGTATTAAAATACTGAGTTTTTTCCGATAAATATTTATATTCAAACACAATGCTGGGATTTTTCTTAAATTCCTCAATATCCTTTATCATCTCTGACGCAGACTGATACCTTTTAGAAGACTCCTTCTGCATAGCCCTCATAACGATCTCTTCCAGTCCCTCCGGAACAGAATCATTTACCTCTCTGAGCATTTTTGCATCATTCTGCATATGCATAAGAGCAACTGACACAGGATTATCTCCGTCAAATGGCTTTTCTCCTGTAAGCATTTCATACATCATAACACCTACAGAATAAATGTCGCTTTTTTCGTCTGTAACGTCTCCCCTTGCCTGCTCAGGACTGATATAATGTACACTGCCTATTGCTTTGTCCGAAATAGTCTTGCCCTCTTCACGTGCAAAGCGTGCGATACCGAAGTCCATGACTTTTATTGTGCCGTCCGGAAACAGCATGATATTCTGAGGCTTTATGTCACGATGCACGATACCCCTGTCGTGAGCATGCTGCAAAGCGCGAAGTATCTGAATAATGAAGTGTATGCTGTCCTTCCATTTAAGGACGCCCTGCTGTTCCATAAATTCCTTAAGAGTGATACCGTCAATGTACTCCATCACAATGAACTGTATCCTGTCGGTAAAGCCCACATCGAATATCTTAACGATATTAGGGTGAGAAAGAACAGCGATCGCCTTTGACTCATTGCGGAAACGTCTGACAAAATCCTCATTGTCGGCAAATTCATTTTTCAGTATCTTGACCGCGACTGTCCTGTCCTCCAGAATATCGGTGGCCTTATAGACATCCGCCATTCCTCCAATACCGATAAGCTCGGTTATTTCATACCGCCCATCAAGCTTTTTTCCAATGTTTTTATCCATTAAATTCACTCCTGTAGCTACACATAATTATTCTTCTCTAAGCAGGGAAAAACAAGAAAACAGTTATTCTTCATCATTTTGTTTCTCCATCTGTATTACCGCTGCGGTTATGTTATCTCCGCCGCCGTTATCCAGAGCTTTTTTTATCAGCATACCCGGAACCTCTTCTGAATTGTATTTCTTAGCGATCTGAAAAATGTCAGATTCATCGCAATAATTTGACAGTCCGTCTGTACACAGCAGTATCATAGCGTTTTCGCTAAGATCTGCCTCAAAATAATCAGGAGCAACTCTTGGTGAAACTCCTACAGCCCTTGTGATATAATTCCTTTGCGGATGATTTTTAAGCTGCTCTTTTGTAATCTCCCCGTTTTCATACATTCTCATAACAACTGTATGATCCTTTGAGACCTGACGTATTTCATGACTTATGACATAAAGCCTTGAATCTCCCACATTTACTCCGTAAAGCATATGACCATGTACCAGTGCAGCTACACAGGTAGTTCCCATGCCGCTCATTTCGGCGCTTGACATTGCCATATCATAAACCACCGAATTTGCTGTTGTCACCGAAGATATAAGAAGATTCCTGATGGAATTTCTGTCATAATCCGGGCGAAAGACCTTTGTTATCCTGTCATATACAATATTTACAGCTCTTTCACTGGCTTCGCTTCCGGCATTTTGTCCTCCCATTCCGTCACATATAACAACAAATCCTATGTCGTCTCTTATCAAGGCAGTACGAACTCTATCCTGATTTTCACTTCTTGAAAGACCTATATTTGTCTCAGAAAAGACTTTCATACGCCTCAACTCCTTCCGACTTAGAATTCATACTCTCGTCTCAACTGACCGCAGGCTGCGTCTATATCCGCTCCAAGCGTCCGCCTTACCGTTACGTTAAGTCCGCCCTTTTCCAGAGCATCGGCAAAGGTACGCAAAGCAGCTCTGTCCGCTTTATAATCACGTTCCTTTATCTCATTGACCGGAATAAGGTTCAGATGGCAGTTCATGCCTTTCAGAAGCCTTATCAGTCCATCTGCGTCCGATCTTGTGTCGTTTACTCCTTTGATAACTGCATATTCAAAGGAGATCCTTCTGCCTGTTTTATTAATGTAATCCCTGCAAGCCTTCATTAGCTCGTCGATGTGATACCTGTCATTTACAGGCATGATCTCGCTTCGTTTCTTATCATTACAAGCGTGAAGAGATACCGAAAGGGTAAGTCCGAAGCGATACTCCGCAAGCTCATATATTTTCGGGACAAGCCCGCAGGTTGAAAGAGAAACGTGCCTCAGGCTCAGATTCTTTCCCGTTTCAAAGGAAATGATCTGTAGGAATTTTACTACATTATCAAAATTGTCAAGAGGTTCTCCGATCCCCATAAGTACAATACTGTCGATATGTCTGCCGCTGTCCTCCTCTGCCATATAGACCTGCAAAAGCATTTCCGAAGGCAGAAGGTCGCGTTTATATCCGGCAATAGTGGAAGCACAGAATCTGCACCCCATTTTACATCCCACCTGTGTGGAGATACAAAGGCTGTTGCCATGCTTGTACTCCATCAGCACAGACTCGATATGATTGCCGTCAGACAGCCCATAAAGATATTTTACCGTATTATCTATAGTAGATTCAAGCTTTCTGACAATTTTTATACTATTTATACAATAATATTCATCTAACTTTGTACGCAATGCCGATGAAATATTACTCATTTGGTCAAAACTGTGAACTTTTTTTGTATGAAGCCACTCATAAATTTGTTTAGCCCGAAAGCTTTTTTCTCCAAGTTGTTCTGTTTCAGTTACAAGCTCTTCCAGACTGTAGGATAAAATATCCTTTTTCAAGCTATCTGCCAACCTTTCTGACCTTACTTATAAAAAAGCCCTCACAGTTAAACCGTCCCGGGAAAATTGTAATTTTATGTCCCTTATTTCCAAGCTCTGACATGATATCTGCTGCTTCAAAGCTGTCATTTTCCCTGAGGAATCTGTCGATTACATCGTCGTTTTCCTTTTTGCTAAGAGTACAGGTTGAGTAAACAAGCTCCCCGCCATCTTTCAGATACCTTGCCGCAGAGCACAGTATGTCATACTGGATCTCCGGAAGCCGTTTTATATCCTGAAGATTTGTATATTTAAGCTCGGGCTTTGAACGGATAACTCCAAAACCGGAGCATGGAACATCACACAATATCTTGTCCGCCTTTGGAAAACTGTCATTGAATATCTTTGCGTCATTCCTGATCGCTTCGATGAGCCCGATACTCAACCTTTCAGCGCCTTTCTTTATAAGCCCCACTCTTTTTTCGTGGAGGTCGCAGGCTATTATCCTGCCCTCGTCTCCCATCATTTCTGCCATAGTGAACGTCTTGCCGCCGGGAGCGGCACATATGTCAATTACCGTATCCCCCTGCTTCGGGTCAAGAACCTTGCAGCAAAGCTGTGAGGACAGATCCTGAACATGGAACATACCCGCCTTAAAAAGCTCTGAATCCTCAACTCCGCCGATGCTTTCCGCTGAAATACAGTCCTCAGCTTCGGAGCATCTTTCTGCCATTATGCCATTCTCATTCAGCTTCATAATAAGGGTATCCGTATCGGTTTTAAGAGTATTCGTCCGGATATAAGTCCTGTGAGTCATAAGAGAGGCTTTCAGCAGATCCTCCACGTCCTCACGTGAATAATCCTCACAAAGCATCTTTATTATGTCGATATTGCAGGAATACTCCACGCTCATTCTGTCATAGCTGTTATCCGGATATTTTATCTGCTTTCCGTCACGTATGAAGCTTCTCAGAACGGCGTTTACAAACCCGGAGGCACTTGTTTTTCCCGCTTGCTTTGTCAGAGCTACAGATTCATTCACTGCTGCACTGTCAGGGACAGAATCCATATACAGAAGCTGATACAGACCCATTTTCAGAATATTCTCCACAGAGCCGTCCAGCCTGTGCAGCGGCTTACTGCTGTAGAGCGAAATTATATGCTCCAGCGTAAGCTTCCTCTCCAGTACGCCGTAAAAAAGCCTTGAAACAAATCCCTTGTCCCTCTCTGAAAGTCCGCTGTCCTTAAGAGCGGAGTCCAGTGCAATATTTGAATACGCCTGTTTATCCATTTTGTCAAGAAGCTTCATCACAACAAGGCGGGAGGATACTTCTGTCATCTTCTTCTCCTGCCGCCTCCGTTTGCAATAGCTATCAGCCTGAGCAGGCTGACCAGTGATGAAAACATTGCTGCAACGTAAGTCATGGCTGCTGCACTGAGAACCTTTCTTGCCATTTTGACCTCGTCCTTATAGAGGATAAGGTTATCATCAAGAGTTCTGAGAGCCCTGCCACTTGCGTTGAACTCCACCGGCAGCGTTACCGCCTGAAAGAAGACCACGCCCGTATAAAGCAGGATACCCACCGGAATAAGCCAGTCAAAAGCGCTGATGAAAAGTCCCAGCAGAACAAGGGGTACTGCAAGCTTTGAGCCGATCTGGGTCACAGGAATTATAGCCTGACGTATTTTTATGGGAGAATATCCCTGAGCGTGCTGAATAGCGTGTCCTACCTCGTGAGCTGCAACGCCTATCGCCGCAACCGAGGTGCTGTTATAGACCGATTCTGACAATCTTATAACATTTGCCGACGGATCATAATGGTCTGTAAGTGAACCGCTTATATATTCAATACTTACATTATACAGTCCATTGTCGTCAAGTATGCGTCTTGCTACTTCCTGTGCTGTATATCCATGCTGATTACCTGTGTTGCTGTATTTACTGAATGTCATTTTGACTTTTATCTGGGCAAATAATGCGAAAATCATTGCCGGTATTACCAAAAAATAAGCTAAGTCTAACATAATACATCCCCCTGTTTCAATTTATTTTAATATTATACCCTCTTCGACAGGTTTTCCTCTGAGATAATCAGAGGTGTTCATTCTTTTTCCGCCCTCTGCCTGTATTTCATTAAAGCGGACGCAGTTTCCGTCGCCGCAGACAACTGTAAAGTCCTTCGCATTTACGATCTTCCCGTGCTCTGTATCCTTATATTTTCCCTGCACAAGCTCTGATCTGTACACTTTGAGACGTTTTCCATCAAGAGTAGTCACTGCACATGGAAATGCTGAAAGACCTCTTATATGATTGTGGACTTCCTGTGCCGGCTTTGAAAAATCAATAGGACACATATCTTTGGTAAGCATAGGAGCGTAACAGGAAAGACTATCGTCCTGCTTGGTCTGTGTAAGAGTATTGCTTTTTACAGCCTCCAGGGTTTTTAGGAGAACCTTTGCACCAAGCTCTGAAAGTCTGTCATGAAGCTCGGAAGCTGTTTCGTTTTCTCCGATGGGAGTAGATTCGCTGAGAAGCATATCTCCTGTGTCAAGACCCTCCTCCATAAGCATGGTGGTAACTCCGGTTTCCTTTTCGCCGTTCAGAACGCTCCACTGTATAGGACCTGCACCCCGGTATTTGGGAAGCAGCGACGCATGAACGTTAATACAATATTTTGGAATGTCCAATATGACCTTCGGAAGTATCTTTCCGTAAGCTACAACTATGATAAGATCGGGAGAAAGCTCTCTGAGAGTACCCACAGCCGCTTCGGCGTCCTCACCTTTTTTCAGGCTCACCGGCTGATAAACAGGTATTTCATTCTGCAAAGCGAGCTCCTTTACAGGGGGCGGCGTAAGCTTGTATCCCCTGCCCTTCGGTTTATCCGGTTGAGTAAACACTGCCATGACATTTTCTCCGCTTTTTATAAGAGCATCAAGACAGGGTACTGCAAAATCGGGAGTTCCCATAAAAACAATATTCATTTACCAGTGTCCTTTCGATACAGAGCGCCGGAAGATAGTATCAACGCGCCCTGATTACCTCTTTTTCCTTTTTCTTTTGCCGTTCTTTTCCCTTTCCTTTTCCACTTCATCAGGGTCAACCATTTCGTCAGCAATATCTATGAAAAGCTTTCCGTCAAGGTGATCCAGCTCATGGCAGACGGCTCTTGCAGTGAACTCCTTAAGCTTGAACTGTAAATGCTTTCCGTTTCTGTCCTGAGCTTTCACAATGATCTCCATAGGACGTACAACGTATCCCCAGTCATCGGGGCAGGAAAGACATCCTTCAATGTCTCTCTGAGTTCCCTTGCTTTTTATTATTTCAGGATTTATAAGCTCCATGAGACCTTCACCCGCGTCCACCACAACGGCTCGTCTCAAGATCCCCACCTGGGGAGCTGCAAGTCCTACGCCGTTTGATTTATACATGGTTTCAGCCATATCATCAAGAAGTATACCCAGCTTTTCGTCGAATACCTCTACTGTTTTACATTTCTTTCTCAGTACATCATCAGTTTTAAGAACAATTTTCCTGAGAGCCAAATATATCACATCCTTTATACCGGGGCGTGCTGAGGCTAAGCCCAACCCGCGTCCTTTTAGTAAATATTGCATACCGGTTTTTAGTGCCGATACCCCTTAAACACCAATATCTCCGTTTATATCCAGAAACATCTGAACATTAGCAAACTCCTTCATCTTAAAAGAGCTTTTGTAGATGCCTCCAATATATTCACGGAACATCTGATTGTTTTTACATTTTATTATCATTCTATACCTGTATTTCCCATTTATCTTTTCATATGTACATTTTGACGGTCCAAGAACCTTTATAGGAACATTTATCTTTCCGTAGGAAATGCTGTCTGTAATAAGTCTTAGGAAAGCTTTTGACGCCATATCTGCATTGCTGTCGATTGGAGAAGCAAACTCGATAGTACAGGTATCGCAAAACGGCGGATACAGAAGCGCTTTCCTTGCTTCTATCTCCTGTCTGTAAAAGCCTTTGTAGTCCTGAGCCGCCGCAAGATTAAGCACATAATGCTCAGGAACATAGGTCTGGATAATAGCCCGTCCCTGCTTGTCTCCTCTGCCGCAGCGTCCCACCACCTGTGTAACCAGTGAAAAGGTTCTCTCATAGCTTCTGAAATCTCCTGCAAACAGACTTTTGTCAACAGATAGAACTCCCACCAGAGTTACATTTGGAAAATCCAGTCCCTTGGCGATCATCTGAGTTCCAAGCATTATGTCATAATCTCCACGCTCAAACGCATGGAAGCTTTTCTCATACGCATACCGGGAATATGTTGTGTCAGCATCCATACGCAGTATCCTTGCATCGGGAAACAACGCTGCTACGTCGTCCTCTACCTTCTGAGTTCCAATACCTGTCAGTTTAAGATGTTCAGAACCACAGTTCCTGCATACTCTTGTCATTTCTGTACTGTATCCGCAATAATGACAGACGAGACAATTATTGACCTTGTGATATGTAAGAGGAATGCTGCAATTCGGACAAACCGCCGGCTGACGGCAGTCTGCACAGCTTATGTATGTATGATAACCTCTCCTGTTAAGGAGAAGAATTGTCTGCTCTTTTTTTCCAAGATTGTAGTTTATCTCCTCAACCAGTCTTTCGGAGAAAACTACCGAGCTTCCGTAAAAGCCTTCTGCTGCCAGATCAACGATCTCCACTGACGGAAGATCATCTCCGGAATAACGCTTCGTCATCTCAAAAAGGTTGTATCTGCCCGTTTCAGCGTAATAGAAGCTTTCAACCGACGGAGTAGCCGAAGCCATAAGCACAGCCGCGCCATGAGTGATACACCTTTTCTTGGCAATTTCCTTTGCGCTGTATCTTGGGGAGGATTCTGACTTGTAAGTACGCTCCCCTTCTTCGTCAATAATGATAAGTCCTATATTTTCAAGAGGCGCAAAAATCGCGCTTCTGGTGCCAACAACTATTTTCGCCAGACCGCTTCTGACCCGCTTGTATTCATTAAGCCTCTGAGTAAGGGAAAGACTGCTGTGCATTATCGCAACCAGATCTCCGAACAGAGACTGAAATCTTTCAACTATCTGAGGCGTAAGAGATATTTCCGGTATCAGCATTATAACACTTCTGCCAAGCTCAAGAGTATGCTCTATAAGCTTTACAAACACCGGAGTTTTCCCGCTTCCGGTAACTCCATAAAGCAGTGAAACACTCGGCTCTTGTTTATCTATAAGCTCAACAGCCTTGTCATAGACCTGCTGCTGCTGCTCCGACAGAACTATATCTGATGCTCTTTCATTTGCCTCGACCTCCGGAGATTCTATCACCTCATATTCGTAGATCTCCGCAACACCTTTTTCAAGAAGCTTGCTTATAACTGCAAGGGTCACTCCGCATATGCTGCATATTTCATTTCTTGAAGCTGCACCGCTTTCTTTTAAAAGCTCAGCCACCTTTTTTTGCTTTGGCGACAAATCAGCGCTGACCTCACCGTTTGTAAATGCCTCTGTAAGCCTTAGCATCTTAACGGTCTTGTCATTAGTACGTCTTTTCAGTATATCATCTTCGGTAAGGAAGCCTGCCTGCACAAGCTGGTCAACAAGCTTCCTGTCTGCATTGTCAATGACAGAAATGTCTGCTCTTGCTGCATCAAGAAGCTTCAATGCTTTAGAAGAAAGCTCCGCTTCAGATAAGCTGCTGTCATCAGAAAGAGAATATCTTTTCGTAAAATTAACGCTCAGACCGACGGGAATAAGCGTCCTGAATGCCTCAAAGTATGTGCACAAGGTCGTATTCCTGAGCCACATCATAAGCTCCAGCATTTCGGCATTAAGCAGCGGTTCACTGTCGATGACCGAGTTTATTGGCTTGAACTTGCTCAAATCCTCGTCTCCGACATCATCAATTCGTATTACAACAGCAATTCGCTTTCCGTTGCCCTTACCGAAAGGAACAAGAACTCTCTTTCCTACAAGAACCTTGTCGTCAAGATCGACCGGAACAATATATTTATATCGTCTGTCGTAGCCAAAATCGGTAGAGCTTACAGCAGTCGCTGCCAGATGCCTGACTGTGAGCAAGTTTCTCACCTCGTGTAATTACTCCTTAATATCTGATACCTGTTCCTCAATAAAAGAATATTTACCGCCTGCAAACTCTTCAACCGCTGTCTTGACAGGCTTTTCTTCCAGAGTCTGTCCGCTTGTGTAAAGGTTATCTGCGATCTCTCTTGCTCTCTTTGCAACCGCAAGAACTACTGAATAGTAGCTTTCATTTTTCTTAGCTATCTGATTAATGGAAGGTCTAAGCATTTTCCAACACCTCATCAATATTATTTTTAGAATTTTTAACTCTTAGTTCTTCTGCCCGTATAATTGCTTTTATATCTTCAACAGCGGCGTCAAGATCACCGTTTATGACAGCGTAATCATATTTATACGCCTGACTGATCTCCCCTGCCGCCTCGTTAAGACGCTTTTCAATGACGTCCTCTGCCTCGGTGCCACGTTTATTAAGCCGCCTCCGAAGCTCCTTCAACGATGGAGGCAAAATGAACAGGAAAATCGCCTCAGGACATTTGTCCTTTATCTTCATAGCCCCCTGAACTTCGATCTCGAGAATGACGTGCTTTCCTTTTTCCAGCATATCCTCCACAGGCTTTCTTAGAGTTCCGTAATAATTTTCGCAGTAGGGAGCATATTCAAGCATTCCGTCCTCTTTAATAAGACTTTCAAACTTGTCTTTTGTAAGGAAGAAATAATTTACTCCGTCGACCTCTCCCGGTCTGGGAGCTCTTGTAGTTGCCGAAATGGAATAGAAAAATTTGTCGTCTTTCAGAACTTCAGCAAGTATAGTTCCCTTTCCGCAGCCTGACGGACCGGATACAACAATAAGCATACCTCTACTCATCTTCTGCTTCCTCCTCGTCGTTCAGTCTGCCTGCAACGGTTTCCGGCTGTACTGCCGACAGTATAACGTGACCGCTGTCCATGATTATGACCGCTCTTGTGCGCCGTCCGTAGGTAGCGTCTATCAGCGAGCCTTTTTCCTTTGCGTCCTGAATAATACGTTTTATCGGAGCTGATTCTGGACTGACTATGGTAATCAGCCTTCCCGCACTTATCATGTTTCCGAATCCGATGTTAATAAGCTTCATACCGCACCCCGATCATTCTATATTCTGTATCTGCTCTCGTATCTTTTCTATTTCCGATTTAAGCTCAACAACTATTTTGATTATCTCAACGTCCTGTGCTTTTGAACCGATAGTATTGCTTTCCCGGTTAAACTCCTGTATAAGGAAGTCCAGCTTTCTTCCTACAGCATCGCCGCTTTCAAGAAGCTCTTTAAACTGATGTATATGACTTTTCAGACGGACAGTCTCCTCGTCCACAGCAGTTTTTTCCGAGAATATAGCCGCCTCTGTAAGTATTCTCTGCTCGTCTATCTTCTTATCGTTAAGGACTTCACACAGCTTGTTGTAGAGCCTCTGACGGTAAGCCTCCGTGACCATGGGAGAACGTTCCTCTACCCTTTCGACCATCCTGCTGATACTTTCAAGACGGGATTCAATATCCTCCCGCATTTTGCGTCCCTCAGCCTCACGCATTGCAACGAAGCTGTTCAGAGCCTCCTCAGCGGCGATCTTAACATCATTCCAGATAACTTCTTCGTCTTCGGTATTTTTGATAACATTGAAAATATCCGGAAGCCTTATAAGATTGGATAGCTTCAGATCGTCTTCCAACCCCAGAGTTTCATTAGCGTTCCTGAGAGCGTCAACATATCCCTGTGCAATAGAACGGTTGACCTCAATGGAAGCATCCTTTCCCTCAATATTGAAAATAGAGACACCAACTTCAACCTTTCCGCGGGATACCTTTCCCTGCAAAAAAGATTTCAGCTTTTCCTCCAGATACCCATATGCTCTTGGAACTCTTGCTGAAAATTCAAAATACCTGTGATTGACCGATTTTATTTCAACAAGGATCTCACGCCCGTCAATGGTCTGCTGGCTTCTGCCATAGCCCGTCATGCTTCTTATCATGGAAAAAATCCTTTCACAACAATAAAAAATACTTACATTTCATTATACCACTTTTCGTTAAAGAAATCAAGTGTTTTCCAATAAAAAAAGCCAATTCTCCAATATATATGAGTATGATATTAATTCCATAACATTATACTATTTTATGGCAACAAAATCAAGCGTTTAAGCAGAAAAGTGTATTACAATATGGTTACAGTTACAGAAGAAATATTACAATACGGTTACAGAAAAGGACTGCTGCACCAAATATAACCGCGCAGCAGTCTCTTACAATCCCAAAATCATCTTACAAAGTTAGTGGCAATCTTCTCATTATGCGGAGCAGTGATCCCATTGCTTCTGCCAAGCTCCAGACATTTAAGCAGCCACGCCATGTTCTTTCCGATGTTATACATGGTCATAAGACCTTCTTTGTCCTCCTGAACATCCTCCGGCTTCATACCATAAACGTGATTCCAATAGGTGGAAGAAACTATCGGCATTGAGCAGATAGTAAAATACTTGTTTATCACATCAAAGGATGCTGTCGTTCCGGCACGTCTCGCGCTTAATACCGCAGCGGCAGGCTTGAATGCAAAGGAATCTTTACCAGAATAAAATGCCCTGTCCATAACTGTCATAAGCCTTGCACTTGGATGAGCATAGTACACCGGAGAGCCAAAAACAAATCCGTCACAGCTTTTTGCCTTTTCCGAAAGCTCGTTTGCTACGTCGTCAAATACACATTTTCCAAGCTCACGGCACTTTCCGCAGGCGATACAGTCAGGCAGAGGCTGATTTCCTATAAACATTATCTCTGTTTCTATACCTTCCTCGTTAAGAGCCCGGGCAACCTCTCCCAGAGCGACGTTTGTGCAGCCATCAGGATGGGAGCTTCCGTTTACAAGCAATACTTTCATAATGTAACCATTCCCTTTCAACATATAATCATACTAAAATATTATGAAGAACCGCCGGAAAATCTGCATAAACTGATCTTCCGGCGGAAACTTTTATTTTCTTATACGGGATGTACCTTGTTCTCAGCATCAGCATGAGCGCTGTCAATGCCGTATTTTGCATCCCGTCTCTTAGCGAAGAACTTAGGCGCAACCTGCGGGAACATTGCGTAGCTGAGTACGTCCTCATCCTGCTCTGTCCACTCGGCAGCCTCCTCCTTGAGCTTATCAAGCTCGGGCTGGAGCAGATCAGCGGGACGGCAGGTAATAGGCTCCTCGTCCTTGAGGATCTTCTTTCTGAACTCTGGTGAGATCTCTGACGGAGTTTTTCCGTACTCTCCCTTTACAAGAGCTTTGAACTCCTTTGTAACAGTCTTGTATCTCTCTCCGGAAATTACGTTGAATACAGCCTGTGTACCAACGATCTGGGAGGTAGGAGTAACAAGAGGCGGATATCCGGAATCCTTACGAACGTTAGGAACTTCCTTAAGAACATCGGTAAGCTGATCCTCTCTTCCTGCCTGCTTAAGCTGTGAAAGCAGGTTGGAGAGCATTCCTCCGGGAACCTGATAAATAAGAGCGTTAGCGTCAACAGCAAGCATCTTAGGATCAAGCTGTCCGTTGTCAATGTACTTTTTACGAAGCTTCATGAAATAGTCTCTGATCTCATTCAGGAGAACAAGGTCAAGACCTGTGTCGTATTCAGTACCCTGCAAAGCAGCAACCATTGACTCTGTAGGAGCATGGGATGTTCCCAGAGCAAGGGGAGACATTGCAGTGTCGATCATATCAGCGCCGTTTTCAATGCCCTTTAACAGACACATTGAAGCAAGACCGGATGTATAGTGTGTATGAAGCTGAACAGGGATCTTTACAGCAGCCTTGATAGCCTTTGTAAGCTCCGCTGTTCTGTAAGGAGTAAGCAGAGCAGCCATATCCTTGATACAGATGGAATCAGCACCCTCCTCTTCGATCTGCTTGCAGTAATTCACATAGTATTCAGTTGTGAATACATCGCCGAGAGTATAGGAGATAGCAACCTGAGCGTGTGCTCCCTCCTTCTTTGCAGCGGAAATAGCAGTCTTAAGATTTCTTATATCGTTGAGAGCGTCAAAAATACGGATAATGTCAATTCCGTTTGCAACGGATTTCTGAACGAAGTATTCCAGAACGTCGTCAGCATAGTGGCGGTATCCGAGCATATTCTGACCTCTGAAAAGCATCTGCAGCTTGGTATTAGGCATTTCCTTTCTTAGGATACGAAGTCTCTCCCAGGGGTCTTCATTAAGGAAACGGAGACATGAGTCAAATGTAGCGCCTCCCCAGACCTCTGCGGAATAAAAGCCAACTTTATCCATTGTTGAAAGTATAGGACGCATTTCGTCCATAGTCATTCTTGTAGCAATAAGAGACTGGTGCGCGTCACGAAGAACAGTTTCTGTAACTTTGATCTTAGCCATTATTATCAATCCTTCCTAAGATTACTGAATAGAAGCCAGCAGGTCGTCACGGTTAACGCTGTCGCCCTTCTTGACATTGACGGAAGCAACCTTTCCAGCCTTTGGAGCAACAATATCATTCTCCATTTTCATAGCTTCAAGAACCATAAGTACCTGACCCTCGGAAACAGTATCCCCTGCATTTGCCTTAACATCAAGGATC
>JAFLUJ010000144.1 GCA_022511485.1 Oscillospiraceae bacterium
TGTATCCTCCTGCTGTGATGATAAGTGTACTTATTACAATGGTACTTATGATGATACCTACAGGAACGAAATCTAAGCAATAAGACAAGTATGATTTAAAGGGGAAATAATTATAATGAGTATAACTGTTAATATTTACTATAGCGGAGAAAACGGAAATGCAAGAAAATTTGCTGAGGAAATGGAAAGCAGCGGTACAGCGGAACTGATCCGTTGTGAAGATGGCAATGAAGGCTATGAATATTTCTTTTCACTTAATGATCCTGAAACCGTACTGCTTATAGATAGCTGGAAGGATCAGAAGTCGATAGATAAGCATCATGACTCAGCTATGATGCAGACAATTATCCGGCTGAGAGAAAAGTATGATCTGAGTATGAAGGTTCTGCGATTTATTTCAGACGAAGATGGTATTCCGGATTCTGATGAAAAATATATAAGAAGATAAATATTTTTTAATGAGGTGGATTTTATGTCAGAAAAAAGAAAGCTTGGAAACAGCGATTTGTCCGTAACCCCCGTAGGACTTGGCTGTATGGGATTTTCCCACGCATACGGCGCTCCTACAGAAAAGTCGGAAGCAGTTAAAATGATCCGCAAAGCCTTTGATATGGGCTACAATTTCTTTGACACAGCAGAGTGCTATATCGGAACAAATCCGGACGGCAGTATGTCTTTTAATGAGAAACTGGTGGGCGAAGCACTCCGTGACGTGAGGGACAAGGTGGTCATAGCTACAAAATTCGGAGTGGAACATAGCAGCATGGGACTTCTCACAGACAGCAGTCCGGAAACTATAAGACAAGCTGTAGATGGAAGTCTGCTGCGGCTTGGAGTTGATTATATTGATCTTTACTATCAGCACCGTGTCGATCCCAAAGTTGAGCCGGAAGTCGTGGCAGAGGTTATGAAAGACCTTATCAAAGAGGGAAAGATCAGATATTGGGGAATTTCCGAGACGGACGAAGCGTACCTCCGCAGGGCAAACGCCGTCTGTCCGGTAACAGCGATACAAAACAGATATTCAATGCTTGCACGAGAGCATGAAAAACTGTTCCCTGTCCTGGAGGAATTGAATGTTGCTTTTGTGGCTTTTTCTCCTTTGGGCAACGGATTCCTTAGCGGAAAATATGACGAAAATTCTAAATTTGAGGATGGCGTGGATTTCCGAAGCCATATGCCACAGTACACAAAAGATGGTTTTGAAGCCGGCAGGGAACTTATGGAGCTTTTAGGTAAAATGGCGGAGGAAAAGAACGCCACTTCCGGACAGATCTCTCTTGCCTGGATGATGTGCAAAAAGCCGTACATCATTCTCATTCCCGGCAGCCGCAAGGAAGAACGTCTGAAAGAAAATATCGGCTCTAAAGATGTATTTTTATCGGACAAGGAGATCGCTGTAATTGACGATCTGCTTGACAAGATGAATATGCCTGTTTACGGACAGAGTGCTAAAAAGTAAGAATAAAAATACAAGGTATCTGAATTGTGATACCTTGTATTTTTGATTTATTTTTGTTATCATTATCCTTGCTTGTACTGCCGTTCATGCTTATATGATGTCACTTCACCTAAAAAAGCACCTCCCAGAATAAGTATTGCACTAATAATCTGCAATGGCAGCATTTTTTCTTGCAGGAACAAAACCGAAAATATCACCGCAGAAAGCGGCTCTAAATACCCGCAGATCGCTACCGTCTGTACTGGCAGATCACCAATAGAGGAAAAATATAAATAACACCCTATTCCTGTATTGAGCAGACCAAGTATCAGAATAGGCATAACACTTTGAATTGGGATATGAATTGCAAATCCTTGCTTGAATCCCACAAAAACCGCCGCAGTAAGAAAGCTGATAAAAAGCTGTACCGAAGCATTTTCAAGTCCCTTTATACTTTCCGCCTTCTTGTTGAAGATAACCATTAAGGAGTACATGACCGCCGACATCAATCCGCAGAATATTCCAAAAATATCACCGTTGACCTCAAAGACATTTCCGTTGACAAGGAATACTCCACAAAGAACGGACAGAAATCCTATTACCTTAAAAACAGTCAATTTTTCCTTGAATAACAACGGAGATAAGACCATTACAATGACGGGACCGCAATAGTAAAGCAATGATGATATGCTTACCCCTATTCTTGCATAGGCTTCATAGAGGAATATCCAGCTTGCTCCCATAGCTATTCCCGAAACAACAAGGGAAACAAACTGCTTTTTGTGGTTGTAAAATGTCAGCTTTCCCTTGCCCAAAAAGAAAAGAGCTATCAGCAGCAGACTTCCGATCATGGTGCGAAGAAGAACGATCTCATAGCTGTCGAGTTCAATTGATCCTGCAACTATACCATTTGAGCCAAAAAGCAGTAGTCCTGATATGTACTTTACATAAGATTTTTTTATTGTTTTTTCTTTCTGATACATATTTATTCTCCCTCTTGACAATCTTGCTTTTTTATTATATCATATAAGCAGAAATGAATAAAGCGAATATTTATCATATTAAGTATGATAAAACGGAATGGATGGAGAATATATATGGACTTGAATATAGGAAAATATATTGCTTTCGTCAAGACTGTTGAATACGGCAGCTTTACAAAAGCGGCGGAAATTCTGAATTACACCCAATCAGGCGTTAGCAGAATGGTAAACGATCTTGAAAAAGAGTGGAATGTTGTCCTTTTAGAGCGTAACAAAAGCGGGGTAAAGCTCACCTCTGACGGAATGAAACTGATTCCCTATGCCAAAAGCCTTTGCAGAGAGTACGAAAATCTGCAAATGCAGGTAGATGAATTGAACGGCTTGCAGTCGGGACTTATACGGATAGGAACATTTTCAAGCGTGGCAACTCATTGGCTGCCTAACATCATCAAGGCATTTCAAAAGGATTATCCGAACATTGACTATGAGCTGCTGCTTGGTGACTACACCGAAATTGAGGAATGGATTTCGGAGGGCAGAGTTGATTGTGGATTTTTACGCTTACCCACAAATGACAGATTTGAAACCATATTCCTTGAAGAAGATAAACTCCTTGCCATTCTTCCCGAAAATCATAGACTTGCTGAATATGAAAAAGTCCCTTTGTCCGAACTATGTTCCGAACCGTTTATGCTGCTTGAAAAGGGAGCGAAAGCAGAGATCTCCGAGATCTTTGAGAAAAACGGTTTGATACCTAATGTGCGATTTACAACATGGGACGACTATGCTGTTATGTCAATGATCGAAAGCGGTCTGGGAGTAAGTATTCTTCCGCAGCTTATAATGAAACGTATTCCGTACAATATTGTAACAAGGGAGTTGGACGTGCCTGCATACCGCAATATTGGTATTGCTTTTAGAGAAAAGAGAACACTGTCATTGGCAGTCAAAAGATTTCTGGACTATTTGGATTTCCGATATACAAAATAATGACCGACATTGAATCGGTCATCATTTTTTCAATTTTGTCAATAAAGTCTTTTATATATAAGTTTTTCTTATTGTTTTCATTCGAAAATGAGATTGATTTATTATAATTTGCGTGATACAATATAATTAATATATATAATTATGGAGGTTATTATCATGGCTGAAATTTTAATTGTGTACTATTCCCGCAAGGGAGAAAACTACTGGAACGGCGGTATAAAGAACATTTCCAAAGGAAATACAGAGCGTGTTGCTGAGTTCATTCAGAAAGCTGTGGGCGGCGAATTGCTTGAAATCGACACCGTAAAACCATATGATAAGGACTACTACAAGTGTATCGAGGAAGCAAAGGCAGAACTTCACGCAAACGCACGACCAGAAATAAAGAGTTGTCCCGATGATCTTGATAGATACGATACTATTTTCG
>JAFLUJ010000145.1 GCA_022511485.1 Oscillospiraceae bacterium
CAGGCGGCTCAAAAAATAGACTTTGTCTATTTTTTGACTTGGGATTAGTATTATTATTTGAAAATAATAATTGAAGAGGATCATTATGAAAAGAATTATCATTGGCATTTTATGTATGTCCCTTATGGCTGCTTTTGCCGGCTGCAAATCCGACCCTGATAACATGGACGGGGCTTCCTATGGCAATAACGATGGGATCTATCCATTTTCCCTGCCGCCGTCAACAGGCGAGGCAACGGCTATAACTTACGCTGAGGAAGAAACGTATAATGCAATGACCATCGTTCCGGCTGTTCCGGAAGGATTGCCCTCAGAGCTGGATACCACTTTAAATAATGGCTCAGGAGACGGCGATCCTGCGGATGCAGATAACGTACAGATCTCTGCCGGACAGCTGCCGGAACTGACTGAAACCATCGAAATGCATACCTCCTATACATCGGAGAATGAAGCTCCTTTAAGCTTTACGAATCCATGGGAGACTACTGTGAACAGTCCGCAGGAAGCAGAGGAAGCTGCCAGAAGCGCAGTATCCACGGAGTTTTCTGTCAGGATAGTCGCTGTACATAAGTATAATATCACTGTAGAGATACTTTCCGGGGAATGGTTTGATATTTTCGGTTCTTTTGTTCAGATAGACACAGCACAGCTTGAAGCTGTTCCGGACTGCTCCCCGGGAGACTATGCCGAAATTTTTGTAAGCGGCGAAATAAAAACCTCCGATGGTGAGTATCCAACAAAAATTGACAGCGGTATCGGACAAATAAATGTCACCGAAAGTCTTAATATTGACCTTTCCGGAAACAGCAAGCTTGCAAAGGTCTTATATGTTTATGAACCTGACGATGATCATTATCTTATGGTGATCAGGGCTTTTGACTTGACCGGATATTACTTCGGGGCAGAAATTTTTGTTCAGAGTAAGGACGAATTTACTGCCGGTGACTGGATAAAAATCGACTTTGCCGAAGATACAGTTTTTTTGGAAACCAGTCCTATGCAGGTCGATAAAAAATACATATTAGGAATTGAAAAGGTTTGAAAATGAAAAAGATTATCATATTTGCACTTGCAGCGACACTGATATTTTCAGGCTGCAAGGAAATTGAGGATGCAGTGACAGCGGACGCTACTCCTGCTGTTTCCCTTACACAGATGACTTTTCAGGAGGATCAGGGACTGACTGATATTATAGAATATGATACAGAATTTCCGGAGACCTCTGAAACCGAAAATTACATAGAAGCAATTTCAGAAACAACAAGCGAGGTCACAGAGACTTCTGCTGCTCAGTCCGAAACGGAAAAAGCCGTTCCGGCGGAAGGAGATTCAGAGGACATTCCCGACAGTGGAGAAATTCTTCCGGAAAGCATCTCACTTTCCATGTACAGCGTTACAGTCCAGACCGGTCAGAGCAAAATGCCCATCGTCACAATGCTTCCGGCGGACGCCTCCGACAAAAGCGAGATATGGACAAGCAGCAACACTGACATTGCCGTTGTTGACGAGCTGGGAAACATCACCGGGATTTCCGGGGGAAGCTGCACGGTCAGAGTTTCTGCCGCAAAAGCTCCTGACGTTTATGCAGAGGTGGAGGTCACTGTCACCGAAGGTCCGAAGCTTACATACATTAATGGGATACTTGTGGTAAACAAGACCTATCCCGTTCCGGCGGACTATAATCCCGGTATCGACCCGGAGGCTCAGTCAGCGTTCAATAAAATGCAGTCCGACGCGGCAGCTCTTGGACTTAACATTTATATTTCCTCCGGATTCAGGAGTTATGATTATCAGGCGGGACTTTACCAGCGGTATGTGAACCGCAGCGGACAAGCTGAGGCGGACAGATATTCCGCACGTCCCGGGCATTCGGAACACCAGACCGGACTTGCCTTCGATCTTAACTCAATAACCGATGAATTTAAGGACACCGACGAAGGAAAATGGGTCACTGAAAACTGTCAGGATTACGGATTTATAATCCGCTATCCGGCGGACAAGGAAAGCGTTACCGGATATATGTACGAGCCATGGCATATCCGCTATCTCGGAGTTGACACAGCAAAGGCTGTCCATGACAGCGGACTGTGTCTTGAAGAATATCTGGGGATAGATTCTAAATATGCAGAGTAAAGGCAATGTCGCCGCATATGCCGTACCATGCACAGTCTCCGCAGACATCCGGAAGACGCCCCGGAGAGATAATATTTTTCCGTACCGCCGCACGGAGGTCTCTCCATCTTAAAACGCTGCCTTCGGAAAGTCCGCACAATTTAAGGACGGCATTGTCGTAACGACTGACCTTTTGGTCGGTCTCGCAGCGGTCTCCCATGTTGTGAGGACACCGACTGCATATCCTGTCTGTTCCCACTGTAAGCGTTATAAGGGGATCGTTACTGTCAAGCATGGAAAGAACAGCGGACATATTTTCCACAAACTCCCCGCTGTATCCCTCTCCCTTAAAAAATTCAGCACAAAGCCCGTGATGAGGACGTACTTTTATATACTCCTCATGCGGCTTTTTTACTTGTCCCTGCAATTCTGACCCTCCTTGAAACTACCACTGCCAGAGCCATTTTAACCATATCCGGTATTATAAACGGGAGTACACACCAGACAAGAGCAGTGATAAGTCCATACTCGTCATCCCATCCATAGACTACCATGAACCAGACTGTTCCGAAAGCGTAGCAGACGATAGTTCCAAGTACAAGTCCGATTATTTTAACAAGCAGCTTGTCTCCGAATACAGCAGTTATTGCCCAGTAAACAAGACCGGTGAAAACAAATCCGATAAGGTAGCCTCCGGACGCGGTCATAAACGCTGCCGGACCGCTGTAAAATTCGGCAAATACCGGAGCTCCCGCAAGTCCGACTAAAAGATAGACTACTATGGAGATCGTTCCGTACTGTCCTCCCAGAACCAGAAGCGTACAGAACACGGCGAAGGTCTGTAATGTGAATGGAACAGTGGTTGGAATGGATATCCATGAGCAAACTGCGGTGACAGCGGCGAAAAGTCCGCACAGCACCATACTGAATACTGTACTATGTTTCATATGTATCAATCCTTTCTGTTAATAGTATAGCATATCCGGATTTGATTGTCAATCACTTTTTACAATCGAGTTGACAATTGATATGTAAAAAAGTTCTATGCCTATTTTGGGGTAAAGAAATCAACTATTACGTGATTGACTTTGTTATGGTTTTATGGTATGATTTTTTTGGCAGACTATTCGACAAATCGAATCGTATAAGGAGAGATAAATTTGAGCCGCACATTCACAATTGATTCAAATACTGATAAAACCGTTACTCTCGGTGACCTTATCGACAGTATAAGATCTCTTGAAGGATTTGAAAAAACCGGGATAGATTTTACTAATGTGAAAATGTCCCGCAACTATAAAAATGATAAAGGCGAAAATACTTATAATGACAGGTCATTAATTATAAGCCGAACCGACAACGGTAAATTCTGTATGTATATTAATGAACCTGATTCCAACAATATCTTTATTGGTTTCACACAAAGCAGATGGGATGATCTTCCGACACCATATTACTGGATGATCGAAAGCCGTGCTCTTGAGGGTAAAAGCCGAAGTCTTTTTATTGCCATTGCCTGTGCAATTGCCATTCTCCATGACGGAAAAGTCTACTCCTTTGATGGTGCATGGTATGGCGCGGATATCTATACGGGACAGGAACTATGGCGCATATACCTTGAAAGCGGTTTTACAAAATAATACTAATCCCAAGTCAAAAATAGACAAAGTCTATTTTTGACTGCCGCCTGAAATAGGCGGCTTGCCAAAACCTATGGTTTTGG
>JAFLUJ010000146.1 GCA_022511485.1 Oscillospiraceae bacterium
CACACGGTATTTGGTGGGGATCCTCTCCGCCACCGCCATGACCTCCTTGTCAAGAAACGGAACTCTCAGCTCCAGACTGTTCGCCATTGACATTTTATCTGCTTTGAGAAGAATGTCTCCGGTCATCCAGAGGTGCAGGTCAAGATACTGCATTTTTGTTACAGCGTCCGCATCCTTTACCTTGTCGTAAAAGGGCTTGGTTATCTCCATAGCGTCAGGAGCGTCCGTCTGTATTTTCAGCAGCTCCTTACGCTCCTTTTCGCTGAACATATAGGCGTTGCCGATAAATCTTTCCTCCAGATCCTTTCCTCTGCGGACAAGGAAGTTCACTCCTCTTTTTGCTGGAAGCTTTGCAGCGACCGAGCCTATCCCGCGGCGTATGGGACGGGGGATAGCGTTGTACACCGTCATTGACATAGGTTCTTTGTAGATATTATATCCGCCGAAAATTTCGTCCGCTCCTTCGCCGGAAAGCACCACCTTTACGTACTCGGACGCCTTTTTGCAGACGAAATACAGTGCGATACAGGAAGGGTCTGCAAGAGGTTCGTCCATGTGATACTGTATCTTTTCAATGCTGTCCCAGTATTCCTCGGGAGATATGACCTTGCTGATGTTTTCCTTGTTTATGTACTTGGAAAACTCTTTTGCCCAGCCGATCTCATTATATTTTTCGTCCTCTCCGAAGCCTACGGTGAAGGTCTTGTCAACGTTGGCAACAGCGGCAACGTAGCTTGAATCCACGCCGCTGGAAAGGAAGCTTCCCACCTCAACGTCGGAGATCTTATGAGCCTCCACTGAATTTTTGAACACGTCGGAAATCTCGTCCACCCATTTATCCAGATCGGGAGTATTATCCGGCTTGAATTCAACGTCCCAATAACGGTTAACGGTCAGCTTGTCATCTGCGTATTTGAAATAATGGGCAGGGAGAAGCTTGAAAACGTTCTTGAAAAATGTTTTTTCAGTGGGGGAGTACTGGAAGGTCAGATAATTTTCCAGAGCGGATTCGTTAAGCTCCTTTTTAAAGTCGGGATGTACAAGAAACGCCTTTATTTCCGAGCCGAACATAAATGTATCGCCCATTTTGGCGTAATAAAGAGGCTTTATCCCGAAGAAGTCACGTGCTCCGAAAAGCTCCTTTTTAACTGTATCCCATATTACAAAGGCGAACATTCCGCGAAGCTTGTCAAGAAGCTTTTCACCGTATTCCTCATAGCCGTGAAGAAGGACTTCGGAATCGGTATTTGTTTTGAATTTATGTCCCGCATTTACAAGCTCCTCCCGGATCGAACGATAATTGTATATCTCCCCGTTGAAAAGCAGTACCTTGGTGTTGTCCTCGTTATAGATAGGCTGGTCTCCGGATGAGGTTATGTCAATGATACTAAGTCTGCGGAATCCAAGGGCGATGTCGCCGTCCAGGTGCTTTCCTCCGGAATCAGGACCTCTGTGTCTGATCTTTTCCATCATTGCTTCAATTATTTTATTTGAATCGTTCTGTGTATTTGTGAAACCGACAAAGCCGCACATAAAAACCCTCCGTGATAAGAAAATGTATTATTTTAAGTATACTATTACATTATACATTATTATTCCGTATTTTGCAAGTGGTAATACTAATTACCGTAAAAAACAACTGTAAACCCATTGATTTTATTTCCGATCAATGCTATAATATCGATAAAGTAAGCTTTGAAAAGGACTGATCCTATGAATATCTATCTTTACGGAATGATCGTCTGCTCCAACAGCTTTTTGCTTAATGATTTTCCAAAGCCTGATGAGTATTCCGAAATACAGCAAAGCTATCGTTTCCCAGGCGGAGAAACAGGAACTTGTGCCACAGTTCTTGCTTCTCTGGGAGCAGATGTTACAATGGACGGAGCTCACATCGGAAAAAATACCGCGTCCCTTGTAAAGGAGTTCTACAGCGGAAGATCAGTCAGTCTTGATTCCCTGTATTTTGACGATAGCTGGGAGGGGCTGGAGGATCATATCTGGATCTCCGGAAATGTAAGGACACCTTTCGGTATTTTCGGTAGATTCTATTCCGAAGCATATAAAACCGGTCTGCGCCATTGGAACAAGCCAAAGGAGAGCGATATAGTATCCTGTGACGCTGCGGCAATAGACCCGTTCTTCTGGGAGGATTCGGACATGGCGGCGGAACTCTGCGTAAAGCATGGAAAATCCTATGTTACAATTGACTGTGGATATGACAGCTATATACATAAAAATTCGGCTGTGTCGGTGATTTCAGGGGAGGGTCTGAAAAATAATTACAAGGACAAGACCCGTGAGGAGCTTTTCCCGCTGTTTCAGGAAAACGGCGGAGGACTGACTATCATAACAAACGGCGGCAATGAGTTTCTCTACGGCAGAAAGGGTGGGGAGATAAAAAAATTTACCCCCTATAAGGTGAACGCTGTAAGCACTTTAGGTGCAGGAGATACCTTTAAGGCAGGCTGTACATACGCTCTGGCTATGGGTATGTCTGACGATGAGCTTGTAAGCTTTGCAAGCGCCTGTGCGGCAGCAGCGATCTCCCGCTATCCGCTCCAGCTTGATCCTCCTACGATAGGGGAAGTAGATAATATCATCAGGAAAGGATAAAAAGAATGGGAATACTTTTAGGAAGATGGGACTGCGAGTACTGTTCAAAAAAAGGTATACCCGCAGATGTGAGGCATTGTCCGTCCTGCGGTAATCCGGTGGGACAGAATGTGAAATATTATCTCCCTGATGGTTCAAAGGATTATGTTGACCAGAAGGTCGTTCCAAAAGGGGAGGACTGGAAATGTGGATACTGTGAAAGCTATAACAGATACGAGGACACGATCTGCAATAACTGCGGAGCTCCCAAAGGAGCGGGGAAGGATTACTTTCAGAATCATGCTGAAAATGCTGCGAAAAATTCCTCGGCAGATAGTTCCGGAAACAATACATATTATGACCGGAGCGGCGGGACATCCGGGTCGGCATCGTCATACTACAGTTATTCGCAGAAAAAGGATTTTAATTACTGGCTTAAATGGATAATTGCAGGTATTGCAGTTATTGCGGTAATAATCGGCATCTTTGCGATATTTACGCCGAAAGAGAAAACGCTGACAGTAGAAAGCTTCTCCTGGGAGCGTATCCTGTATATAGACAAGTACAAAACTGTCAGTGAATCAGCCTGGAATATGCCGTCCGGCGGACGATTACGCTATACCAGGGACGAGATACGTTCCTATGACCACCAATTTGCAGGATACCGGACTGAAACTTATACGGAACAGGAAATAGATCATTATGAATCATATGTATCCGGACACAGAGATCTGGGCAACGGGTATTTTGAAGAAATAATAGATCAAAGACCGGTTTACAAGACGGTCACAAAAACCAGAGAAGTTCCCCAGTACGTTGATGTACCTGTCTATGACACGAAATATTATTACGATATTGACCGCTGGTCCAGCGATCATACTGTAGTTACAAAAGGCATTGACAAGGAACCCTACTGGGGACAGGAACCGTCCTCCGGGTCAGGATCGCCGAAGATCGGAGATGAACGAGTATCCTCACGGTCGGAGAGCTACTGCGTTATTGGTACATTAAGCGGATCAAAAAATAGCCGATCATATGAGATTGGCTATAACGACTGGGAAAAGCTTAAAAAAGGAGATTCTGTCCGCTGTAAGGTCTACGTATCGGAAAAGATCGAGTTGCTTAAAGGCTGATGGTGATATAGAAGAAATAAATTATCATTTAGTATATCATCTCTGTACTTTTATCGGGGGAGACCCTTTTGAAAAAGGGTCATCCCCCGAACCCCCTCCCTAAAAC
>JAFLUJ010000147.1 GCA_022511485.1 Oscillospiraceae bacterium
TCAGCTGGATAGAGTGACTGGCTACGAACCAGTAGGTCAGGGGTTCGAGTCCCTTGCAGCGCGCCAGCATTAGGTCCGTTTCCCCCATGAAGGGAAGCGGATTTTTAATAATCTCTCAATGGGGAATTATGTAATATCATATGAAAAGAGGAAGTAAAAATGGATATTAAGGCTAAGATTGAGGAAATTGTAAACAAGGTAAAGAATGATGAGAATTTCGCAAACGAGTTCAAGGCAGATCCTGTGAAGGCTGTTGAAAAGGTAGTAGGTGTTGACCTTCCCGACGATCAGGTAAACAAGATCGTAGACGGCATCAAGGCTAAGGTCTCCGTTGACGATGTAAAGGGTAAGATCGGCGGACTTCTTGGCAAGCTGGGCAAGTAAGAATCGCCAGAAATTTTTCCCAGACCCCTTGATTTTTACTAAGTCTTGTGATATAATGTAATAGTCATGGGGGTATAGCTCAGTTGGGAGAGCGGTTGCTTCGCATGTAACAGGTCAGGGGTTCGAATCCCCTTATCTCCACCATTTTCATTTCCCGCAAATCCTTTTGTAGATTGGATTTGCGGGATTTCTTTTTTTGGAAATTCCGGATTTTTGCGGTTTTGTCCATTGTCTGTCCATTATTCTGATTTTCTGTCCTTTGTTGTAGTTTTATGCGCCTTTCTTTTTCTTGTTTGAAAAATCAAGCACCGAAGCTATAGCGTCACCTGCTTTTGCCTGTGCCTGCTGAAAGACATGGCAATAAATTGAAGTCGTCATACTTATGACCGAATGTCCTAATGCCCCCGAAACCGCTGCCGCATCCACACCCTCGTTGATTAAAGCTGAAGCATAAAAATGATGGAGTGAATGAAGGTCGCAAAATCTGATATTATTTTTGCCACAGAACCGCTTGAACCAGTAATATACAGCGTTATTGTGCATTGGTTCCATTTGGTAAAAAGTCTGTCGTTGTCCACCCATTTGTTTCCAAGTTTTTGGGCTTAGGGAATAAATTTATAGTTAAACAAAAAACAGGTTATGGTGGGCGGATAACTACAAGTGTAGAAAAACCGAAGTATCATCACCTTTCGTGTGATACCTCGGATTTTAAAACATTTATTAAATTATTTATTCAAGCAAGAACTTGCTGTTTTCGGAAGAAAAGTTGACTTCTCTGCTATTGTATGGTATGATTTTTATAGCATTATATCCGATGAGTAAAAGAGGTTGGGTGATGATGAAATGTACGAAAAAATATATGAGATCATGAAAAAGTCCATTGAATCGGGAAGCACTTCCGGTGTTAATCTTCTTGTGCTGAAAGACGGAAAAGAGGTTCTTTACTGTGATTACGGATACCGTGATATAGAAAATAAGAAGCCTATGAGCCGTGATACGATTTTCAGGCTGTATTCCCAGACAAAACCGGTCACAGCAGCGGCAGCTATTTTACTGGCATCGGAGGGTGTGATCGATCTTGCAGCGGATATTGCAGACTACCTTCCTGAGTTCAGTGAACAGTACGTAAATCGGGACGGCAGGAGAGTTCCGGCTGTTCGGCATATAACGGTCAGGGATTTGCTGAATATGACATCGGGACTTGCATATCCGGACGAGACAACATTCGGCGGCAGACAGGCAGGAACGGTATTCTGGCAGATGGATAATCGTCTTTATACAGACGATCCTGTAACTACAGAGGAATTTTCCCAGATGATGTCTAAGGTAGATCTATGCTTTGAACCCGGAGAGAAATTTATGTACGGTACATCGGCGGACATTCTGGGGGCGCTCGTTGAACGAGTTTCGGGAATGAGATTCGGCGAGTTTCTGAAAAAGAGATTTTTTGAACCTCTTGAAATGTCAGATACGGATTTTTATGTACCGGCTGAAAAAGCAGACAGGCTTGCAAAGGTCTATGATTACAGCGAAAACGGGCTGTCCGAACTGACAACAGATCATCTCGGACTTCGGTATCTCCGTGATATTCCTCCTGCATTTGAATCAGGCGGTGCAGGGCTTTGTTCAACACTGGACGACTATGCGAAGTTCGGAACTATGCTCCTGAGCTTCGGCGAATGGAACGGCAAACAGATCATGCCGGCACAGGCTGTCAGGTATCTTATACACGGTGGATTGACTGAACAGCAGAAGCCCCAGCTAAAAGCAGGCTGGGATTGGCTGACGGGCTATACTTATGGAAACCTGATGAGAGTATGTGATGATGAAAGCCAGACAGCGATTTTTTCTTTAAAAGGTGAATATGGCTGGGACGGCTGGCTCGGAACATTTTTCTCAAATGAACCGGCTTGCGGCATTACATTTTTAATGGGAGTGCAGCAGGCAGGCATCGGACAGACCGGGACACTTGTCAGAAAATTGAAAAATGCGGTAATGAGTGAATTATGTTAAAATCTAACAAGCGGTTCAGAAATCAATCTGAGCCGCTTGTTCGGTTTATGGATCATATTCCTGCATATCTTTACGGAACTGTTCTAAAAATTTCTGCGCTGCTTTGGTGAAAACGGGGTACTTCTTCCATACAAAATGACATATCGCTTCTACTTTCGGATAAAGCGGTCTGAAACACAAATTGCTGTCGCCGCTGACATTTATAAGCTTATCAAAGGCAAGTGCATAACCCATACCCTCGGAAACCATTACAGAAGCATTGTAAACAAGGTTATATTGTGCGGCAATGTTAAGCATACCGTCGGGTTTGCCTAATGCTTTTGATAACATACTTCCATCGTCCTGCTGACGTGAGGTTATCAGTGGAATGTCCCACAGATCACTTGCTTCAATATATTCCTTTTTAGCAAGAGGCGAATCCCTTCGCATAAGTACACCCCATGTATCGTGGATCGGTATAGGTATGCTGTCATAACTTGATATATCGGTAGGTTCAAAAAGAAGTCCGAAATCTATAAGTCCCTTGTCAAGCCGCTCGGAAACATCAACGCCGTCTGCACTGTAAAAATTATAGCGGATATTAGGATATGTTTCGTTCAGTTTGTTTGCGGTTCTGGCAATAAGGCTTATGGCATGGGTCTCTCCCGCTCCTATATAGATCGTTCCGCTTATATCATCATCGGACAGACGCACCTCCTGTTCTGCTTTTTCAATAAGCTCGACAATTTCCTCGGCTCGCTTACGGAGGATCATTCCTTCCTCCGTAAGCGTTACTTTTTTAGTTCCCCGTATAAGAAGCTGCTTCCCAAGCTCCTCCTCTAAATCCTTTAATTGACGAGACAGTGTGGGTTGTGAAAGAAAAAGTGAATCCGCCGCTTTTGAAAAGCTCTGTTCCCTTGCTACTGCAAGGAAATATTTCAATAACCTTGTTTCCATAATATCCTCCATTGTTTAGATCCTGTATTGCAAATATTATACCACGGCTACCTATGCCTGTCAAGCATAGGTAACTATGCTAAATAAGTATTTGACATTTTTATATTATAGTGACATAATAATTATAGGAATAAGGGGGAATTTCAATGGAAAAGGCAATACTTCAAAATTTGATCGACGCTGGCTGCGATGAAAAAACTATAACAAGCTTCGGAAGCTGCAAATCCGTTAAAGATGAAATAAGGCTTCTTGAAAAGCATCGTGTCACCTTGCTTGATAAATCCCATGCAGTAAACAGACAGATAGCCTGTCTTGACTATCTTGTATATAATCTTGAAAAGGAGAACGAAAAAATATGACGGAATTTTATCAGGTCTATTTCACTGGAGAACGTGCATTATTCCAGGCTGAAGATATGAAAATATATGACAGCATTTTTGATGATGGAGAATCTCCCCTTAAGCACA
>JAFLUJ010000148.1 GCA_022511485.1 Oscillospiraceae bacterium
CTCTGTTGTCTCACATAGTTTTTTATGTGCCATAGTAAGACGGCGCTTTCGGATGTACTCTGTTATAGTTAATTCTGTTACTGATGAAAAAATCTTGTGGAAATGAAAAGATGAATACCCGAACACCTCTGCCAAATGTTCATAGGTCAGCTCCTCACAGATATGCTCATCGATGTAATATAATACCTTTTCTATTAGTTGTAGATTGTTCATATTTTACCTTCTTTCATAGATTATAAATCTATTCTACAACATTTCTTTCTATCTGTATTATCATTTCTTGTGAACTTTTCTCCATAACTCCGTAGCTTATACAAATTCCGGTTTATAGCAATTTGTTCTCATTATACATTACCCGTAAACATAAAATCATAAAGAAATCGGCTGCCCAGAGACAGCCGATTAAAATTTGTGTATTACCTGTGTCTTGCTTTGTGTATTACGAACAGAAACACACCGATTTTTACAACATCTGAATATGGCTAAAGCCACGATTTTACATTCTATCAGCCCTTCATAGCTTCCTCAACAGCAACAGCACAAGCAACTGTAGCACCAACCATCGGGTTATTGCCCATGCCGATAAGACCCATCATCTCAACGTGAGCAGGAACGGAAGAAGAACCTGCGAACTGAGCGTCGGAGTGCATACGTCCCATAGTATCAGTCATACCGTAGGAAGCAGGACCTGCAGCCATATTATCAGGGTGGAGAGTACGTCCAGTACCGCCGCCGGAAGCAACGGAGAAGTATTTCTTGCCCTGATCTGTACATTCCTTCTTATATGTACCTGCAACAGGATGCTGGAAACGTGTGGGGTTAGTTGAGTTACCTGTGATGGAAACATCAACACCCTCCTTGTGCATGATAGCAACGCCCTCTGTTACATCGTTTGCACCGTAGCAGTTTACCTTGGAACGAAGTCCTGTGGAGTACGCCTTGCGGAATACTTCCTTAACCTCGCCTGTGTAGTAATCCATCTCGGTCTCAACATATGTGAAGCCGTTTATACGAGCGATGATCTGAGCAGCGTCCTTTCCGAGACCGTTAAGAATAACGCGGAGAGGTTCCTTACGAACCTTGTTAGCCTTCTCAGCGATACCGATAGCGCCCTCAGCGGCAGCAAAGGACTCATGACCTGCCAGGAAGCAGAAGCACTTTGTCTCTTCTTCAAGGAGCATTTTTCCGAGGTTGCCGTGTCCAAGACCAACCTTACGCTGGTCAGCAACAGAACCGGGGATACAGAAAGCCTGAAGTCCCTCTCCGATAGCAGCAGCAGCGTCAGCAGCCTTTGTGCAGCCCTTCTTTATAGCGATAGCACAGCCTACAGTGTAAGCCCACTTTGCATTCTCAAAGCAGATAGGCTGGATTCCCTCAACGAGCTTGTAGATATCAAGACCCTTGCTCTTGGTTACTTCAGCAGCCTCCTCAATAGACTTGATTCCGTACTGAGAAAGAACGTCGAGAATCTGCTTTTCTCTTCTCTCATATGATTCAAATAAAGCCATAGTAGTGTTCCTCCTTATTCCTTTCTGGGGTCAATTACCTTGACCGCATCGGCAACTCTGCCGTACTGACCCTGAGCCTTTTCAAAAGCGGTATTAGCGTCGTCGCCAGCCTTGATGAAGTCCATCATCTTGCCGAAGTTTACGAACTTATAACCGATGATCTCATTTTCTTCATTAAGAGCGATACCGGTAACATATCCGTCTGTCATTTCAAGGTAACGGGGACCCTTTGCAAGTGTTCCGTACATTGTACCAACCTGAGAACGGAGACCCTTACCAAGATCTTCAAGACCTGCACCGATTGCAAGACCGTCCTCGGAGAAAGCGCTCTGTGAACGACCGTAAACGATCTGGAGGAAAAGCTCTCTCATAGCTGTATTGATAGCGTCACAGACAAGGTCTGTATTAAGGGCTTCGAGAATAGTTCTTCCTGGAAGGATCTCAGCAGCCATAGCAGCGGAGTGGGTCATACCGGAACATCCGATGGTCTCCACCAGAGCCTCCTGGATAACGCCCTCTTTAACGTTCAGGGAAAGCTTACAGGTACCCTGTTCAGGAGCACACCAGCCGATACCGTGAGTAAAGCCGGAAATATCCTTTATTTCCTTAGCCTTGACCCATTTTGCTTCTTCCGGAATCGGTGCTGCGCCGTGAGCGACGCCTTGCGCCACAGGACACATTTTTTCAACCTCATGAGAATAAATCATATGTACATACTCCTTTTCAGAATTTGCTCAGTCCCCTAAAGCTGACTTTAAAGCAGACTTTGCATAACATATATATTATATATCATTTCTACAAAAAAAGCAAGACCATTTTGCAAATTTTTGTGATTTTTTTATCCACAGTCCGGAATTCCAATACTTTACAAAATTTACGCCGTCCCGGAGTATCCGAAACGGCGTGAGACAGTTCTAACTATAGATCCTGCAAATCTGCCGCTGTGATGTCGTTTTCAACGTTATCCCTTGCAAGGTCGTTGTCAATTACGGGATAGACTTTCGATATGGGCTTTTCAATGCCGTGGGGTACAGAATGAAAAACCTTCTGACTTGGAGCAGAAGTGCCTGCTATTATGGGTCTGACATGAGCTTTGCCGTGCTTAGCTTTTCCCTGTATCTCAGGGACAGGAGCAGCGTCATTCCTTGGCTGTGTATGAGTTCTGTCGGGACGGTTCATTCCTTGTTTGGACATATTTTTCACCTCAGGGATATTATATCCTGACTACAATAAAAAAATTCAAATGCAAGAAACCCGCCCTATCGGAAACATAGTATACATTAACAACTCAAAAGCGATTCATTCAATTTAGTTAATATCCAATCAATGACCTCAATCATTGTACTTCCTCTGTTTTCTACACTCCCAATCAGTAGTTTTTCAAACCACTCCTGACATGGAATGAATTCTAATTTTGAATATCTACGATATAAACTGCTTGATGGGGGGATTGGCATTTTGTTGACTGCCCAGACTCCCTCAAACACCTTCCATGTGTTTGTTGTGACAAGATAAGAAATTAGTAAAACATCTTGTTTTGAAAATGCAGATTCCAGTTTCAACCTTGTACTTTTCAGCCAGTAGCAAATTTCGGATTGCTCCTTTTTTGAAACACAATAATGCTCCAGTGCTGTTTCAGCATATATAATGATCTCCTGTGCCTTTCCATTATCGTATTCAATTTTCGCATCAAGATATTTATATATCTCCATTGGATTGCTTTTCAACTTATCAATAGCCTTATCAAAAGTGGTATAATGTATTTCAACTAAAACACCATTAATTAACTGTGATACAAAATCATTCCTTTTTCCAAGTACGATAATGTCCAAATCAGATAAATCAGTTGCTGTACCATACGCAACAGAACCATTTAACAATACAGCGTCAATGGAAGTATCTTTTTTAAACTCTAAAACAAGATTATGGAATATTTCCAATTGCTTACGCATAGTTTCACCTTTTCTATTACCGTGTAAACTATCTCATTTATAAATTCCGATTGTAGTGCTGTATTTCAGCGTAATTTCTTGCAATTCCATAGCCATTTTGTAAGGAACTCCCCTGCTGCAAGAAACGAAACAGGCTTATAAACAAGAAAAAACCCCGTAAATACGAGGTTTCGGGTGGGGTGGGAGATGGGTTTCGAACCCACGACCTTCGGGACCACAATCCGACGCTCTAACCAGCTGAGCTACACCCACCATGTGGCGCGCCTTACTGGACTCGACCCAGTGGCTTACTGCTTAGAAGGCAGTTACTCTATCCAGCTGAGTTAAAGGCG
>JAFLUJ010000149.1 GCA_022511485.1 Oscillospiraceae bacterium
TTTGAAAGAGATTTATAATAATTTATTAAATCTTTTTTTGGTACAGGTTCAAGTTTTGTGTCAACGCTGTTTTCGGCAATTCGTTTATTCAATTCTTTTATATTACGTAAATCAGAATATTCTTCTATTGTGACCTGCTTCTCTTCAAAAATCGGTTTGGTTTCATCTTCAAACTCAAAATAAAATATTTTACCATTTTTGTCAATATAATACCCTGCTGTTCCAACAAATTTTCCGGTCAAATATTCTTTTTCAGTATGAATGTGCGCAACGTCAACAAAAACAATATCCGGCAAAATAATATCTTCATCACCCACCCCACAGCAAGACAGAGACAGCACTATGGCAAACGCCAGTGCAAGGGTTATGGATTTTTTAATTAAGGATTTTATCATATGTATCTCTCCTTTTAAGATTGCTTATTTCACCGCCGGCATTGTATTTCAATGCCCACCCTACTATTTATTCTTATCATAATCGAATTGATAATCATTATAATGAAAAATATCTATTAATTTTCTAAGAAGATCTTTTTCTACGTGGCTATTATCACGAGACCAATAAGATCCATCTCCTTTTTCAAGTATTAATACATATTCCTCTTCATTATTTTCATTTATTCGTACTCCATAAATAAATTTAAATTCAACTATTGTATTTGTCATATTACTCCAATACTCCAACTTGGTTTTTTTATTTATTTTCATAAGTGATTTATAATAATTCATCAGATCTTCTTGTGGCATGGGTTCAAGTCTTGTGTCAACTCCGGCTTCGGTAATTTTTTTATGCAGTTCCTCTATGTTACGTACATCCGGATATTCATCCAAGGTAATTTTAAACTCTGGCCAACGTTGTTCATAATCATCTGTGATGTTAAAATATTTTATCTCACCATTTTTGTCGATATAATATCCTTGTATTTTATATGGAGCATCATCCCATCTTTTATATCCATAATCACAAATAACAAAAACAATATCCGGCAAAATAATATCTTCATCACCTCCCCCACAGCAGGACAAAGACAGCACGACGGCAAACGCCAGCGCAAGGGATACACCTTTTTTTAGTAATTTATAAACCATGTTTTTCCTCCTGTTGTATTGTTTTACATATTGTAGCGCATTTTAATTGCTTTGTCAAGCGTTTATAAACAAAAATAGTCTTTAATATAAGATCAAAGACATACTTTATATACTGCATTGCCTTTCAGGAATTAGTATAAAAATACCGCACAAGGACATTAGTCGTTCTTTGTGCGGTATTGCTTTAAGTAAAGAAATATATACTGACCTCTACAGGGTTTTATTCATGCTTCCCATTTTGTAGCCGTCCAGATCAAGGGTGACATAAAGGAAGCCAAGCTCATGAAGGTATGCTGCCAGAGGTTCGGAGACCTTTGGATCGGTTATCTTTTCAAACTCAGAACGGTCAATTTCTATCCGCGCTATCTGTCCGTGGATACGTACTCTTACCTGATGGAAGCCTAAGTCGAGAAGCCTCTGCTCCGCCTTGTCCACCATAGAAAGCTTTTCTTCCGTGATGATCTCCCCGTAAACAAAACGGGAGGACAGACAGGCAAAGGACTGCTTGTCCCATGTGGGAAGTCCCATTTCCCTTGAAAGCTGACGAATCTCCTCTTTGGTAAGCTCCGCTTCCCGGAGGGGACTTTTTATCCCCAGCTCTGCCACCGCAGTAAGTCCGGGACGGTAGTCTCCGTTGTCGTCCATGTTAGAGCCTTCCGCAACGTGGGCAAATCCACGCTTGGCGGCGATAAGACCTATTTTCGTAAACAGCTCTTTTTTGCAGAGATAGCAGCGGTTCTTGGGATTCTGACTGAAACCCTCGATGGAAAGTTCCTCCGAATCAACTATGATATGCTCTATTCCCTCATTCTTGCAGAAAGCGGAGGCTTCTTCAAGCTCCCGTGCCGGAAATGAGCAGGATCTGGCAGTTACGGCGATGACCTTGTCACCCAGGACATTCTGAGCGGTTTTCAGCAGAAATGTGGAATCAACTCCGGAGGAAAATGCGACAACCACGCTTCCCAGACTTCTGAGATATTCCTCCAGACGCTGTTTTTTTTCATGCAGGGTATTCATGCTTTATTCTCCTTTTTATACTATTTCCTTTTTTAAATATAGACAAAGTCTATATTTAAAAAACGCCGTATTTCATACGGCGTGGCGGCACAGCCGCCAGGAAAGCCGTTCAATACTAATCCCGCCAAAACCGTAGGTTTTGGCAAGCCGCCTGAAACAGGCGAATTTACCAATAGACTATGTCTATTGGTAAATTAGGGATTAGTATTAATATAGTACCCCTTGTCACAATATCTTTTTCACATCATCAAGGCTCATGTTGTTTTCCCGGGCAATTTTTGAAATATCGTCATACTCATATTTTACTCTGGACACTCCATAGCCGGAGGATATTTTTTTCTGCACCTCGCCGTATGGGGTCTGCACGGTTTCGATCTTTCTGTCCAGAACGTATCGCCGGGTCATAGCTTCCCGAACTCCGATGGTAGTGGTATGCCTGAAAAGAAGTCCGATGATCTTTTCCCTGTCCTGCGACCGACACATAACTCTTATAAGAGTTCCGGGACGGGATTTTTTCATCCCTATAGGAATAGTATAGACCTCTTTTGCTCCCCCTTCAAAAAGACGTTCCATTGCGAAGCCTATTGCTTCCGCCGTCATATCGTCTACATTGCAGGAAAGCTCCAGGACAACGTCCGTTTTATCCTCTGTATCCCAAGGCGAGGTTTCGCCAGGTGAAGTTTCACCAAGCATAGCCCGGAGACAGTTTGCTCTTGGGAAATCCTTTTTGCCCATTCCGTATCCGATGGCAGTGGTTTTCATTACGGGCATATCTCCGAAACGGGTCACGAAATGTTTCAGCAGCGCTGCCCCGGTGGGAGTGCAAAGCTCCCCGTCGATCTTTCCGCCGTAAATGGGGACGTCCCTTAAAATATACGCTGTTGCAGGAGCAGGTACAGGAAGTATCCCATGAGCGCATTTCACCTGACCGCTTCCCACATGGACAGGGGATGCTGCTATCTCATCGGGGGAAAGCTCCTCCATAAGCATACAGACGGCGGCAACATCGGCGACTGCGTCCATTGTTCCCACCTCGTGGAAATGTATTTCTGTCACAGGAGCATCGTGGGCATGGCTTTCCGCCTCGGCAATAAGACCGTAGACCGCTAAGATGTCCTCCCTCACCTTGGGAGAGACATCAAGATGTCCCACGATATGTTCAATATCATGCATACTGCTGTGATGGTGATGTCCATGCTCGTGGTGGTCGTGCTCATGAGTGTGTTCATGATCGTGGGAATGGTCATGATGATGGCGCGCTCCATGTGTATCTTCGTAATGGTCGTGATAGTGTTCATGGTGATGTTCATGCTCATGGTGGTCATGATCGTGATGGTGATGATGTTCATGCTCGCCCTCTTCCACCCCGTTAACAGTCACGGAAATATGAGTGCCGGTTATCCCGCATTTGACGCTTTTCTCCCGGCTGAATCTCACTCCCGGGATATTAAGACTGTTAAGGCGTTCCATGAATTTTTCCGGGTCGGGGAGAAGCTCTGTAAGTGCGGCGGTGAGCATATCCCCTGCCGCGCCCATTCCGCAGTCAAGATATAATGTTTTCATTTTCGTCACACTCCTATGGGATAAAATATTCACATCACAACTGCTATCCCAGTCTATCAGAAATTCCGGAAGCCGTCAAGACTAAATGCACGGCAGAAGCCGGTCTTGAC
>JAFLUJ010000150.1 GCA_022511485.1 Oscillospiraceae bacterium
ATATTTACTGATCCTGATTATGATAATATTATTTTCGGTTTGTATTATAATAATTTAGTAATTTCAAATTATGAAACAAACTATGAAAAAGGCATTTTGGGTTTTTCATCTTTTGATCTTACAATGGAAAATCTTGTTAATAATTATCCAACGCCAAATGAAATAGAATTCAATGCAGATAAAATGGTATATACTTATGTGTTATATAGTGATAATGATTTACCTTTTTATATACAATGTAGAATTGATGATATTTATACATCTTTATATGTATGTACAGGTGATATAAGAGAACTTATATCAAAAAAATAACAGCAAATACTTAAGGTCGTTTACCGGCAGGTCCGGTTTACATATCGTTTACCAAATTTTTAAAGGAGGAATTATTGTGATCGTTTCCGATATTAAAGATCTTCTGGAGGCTGAGGTGCTCTGCGGTGAGGAGTACTGCGACCGCGAAGTACATACCGCCTGCGGCTCTGATATGATGAGCGATGTTCTGGCTTATGTAAAGGATCAGTCTGTGCTTCTTACGGGATTGTGCAATCCCCAGTCTGTCCGCACTGCCGAGATGATGGACATCGTCTGCATCGTTTTTGTCAGGGGAAAAATGCCCGACGAGTCCATAGTGGAGCTTGCCAAGGAGCGTGAAATAGTTCTGCTGTCCACTCAGAAGAAGATGTTTGCTGCCTGCGGTATACTTTACTCCAACGGACTGCGAGGAGGGGAGTAATTTTGAGCGATTCTATAAAGCTTCATTATACAGTGTCCCCAGATGACTTCACCCGTGCGGGAGAAGCTTCCGGAGACGTAAAAAGCAAGCTGAAAAAAATGGGAGTTTCCCCCGAAGTGGTAAGGAAAGTCGCCATCGCTATGTACGAGGGTGAGATCAACATGGTCATCCACGCAAACGGCGGCGACATAGACGTGGAGGTCAGCGAGGACTGCATCACAATGATCCTTGCCGACAGAGGTCCGGGTATCGCGGACATCGAGCAGGCTATGCAGGCTGGCTGGTCAACAGCTCCGGACAATGTGCGCTCCCTTGGATTCGGCGCAGGTATGGGACTTCCAAACATGAAAAAATACACCGACGATATGAAGATAGACACCGTTCTCGGCGAGGGAACTACCGTCACAATGAGGATAGATATGTAATGTCCGCAGATCTCGACATCGCCATAATCGGTGGAGGTCCGGCAGGGGCAACTCTGGCAAGGCTTCTTGACAAGCGTTTCCGGGTGCTTCTTATCGACGGCAAGACCGATTCCGCAAACAGCTTTAAAAAGGTATGCGGAGGACTTCTTTCTCCCGATGCCCAGAAAGCCTTTGCGGAGTTCGACCTGACACTTCCCAAGGACATTCTTGTTGACCCCCAGATATTTTCCGTCCGGACAATAGACCTGAAAAGCGGTCTGGAACGGCACTATCAGCGGTTCTATATGAATCTTGACCGTCACAGGTTCGACCTGTGGCTGGAAAGTCTTGTACCGGAGCGGGTAAAAAGATTTTACGGAAAATGCGTGTCCGTCTCCCATGAGGCGGGAGAGCCATATAAAATAGTATGTAAGGAAAATGACGGGGGAGAGCAGGTCTTTACGGCGGATATGGTCGTGGGCGCTGACGGAGCAGGTTCACGGGTGAGGAAATTTCTGTACCCCCGTTGCAAGATCCGCAGATATACTGCGATCCAGCAGTGGTTTTCGGAGGAAAACAGCGGTGGGGAGATGTCTGATCCATTTTACAGCTGTGTTTTCGACCCGGAAACAAGCGACTGCTGCTCCTGGTCGGTTTCAAAGGACAGATATTTCATCTTCGGGGGAGCGTTTGCCTCCGAACACTGCCGGGAGAATTTCGAGCGGCAGAAAAGCCGTCTTGAAAGGGTAGGCTTCCGTTTCGGAGAGCCGGTAAAAACCGAGGCGTGTATCGTTCTCCGTCCAAAGTCTCCCTTTGATATTCATACAGGAAAGGACGGAGCGTTCCTCATAGGAGAGGCGGCGGGACTGATAAGTCCAAGCTCTCTGGAGGGGATAAGCTTTGCGGTAAACAGCGCAAGACTGCTGGCGGACACTCTCAACAGGGGAGAGGGAGACCCCAACAGGGTCTACGGAAGAAGGATCGTCCCCATGCGGATAAAGATCTTAACTAAGCTGATAAAATGTCCCTTTATGTATCAGCCCACCCTCCGGAGACTGGTCATGAAAAGCGGCATAAGCAGTATTAAGATACATAAAAATGACAAGTAGTATAATATAGAGACGCAGAATTCGCAGGAAAGGAGGAATGTTCCCTGCATGAGCATGGGAGCATGATTATAATTATGAATGCGGATTTCAGACATTCGGTATACCTTGATACAGATAAATGCAAGGGATGCATAAACTGCATAAAGCGGTGTCCCACACAGGCGATAAGAGTCCGGAACGGAAAGGCAGAAATTATAAAGGAGTTCTGCATTGACTGCGGCGAGTGCATAAGAATATGTCCTCATCATGCCAAGATGGCGTTATATGACCCCCTTTCGGTCATTGATGATTATGAGTACACAGTGGCTTTGCCGCCTCCATCCCTTTATGCTCAGTTCAACAATCTGGAGGACACCAATATCGTTCTGCGAGCACTGCTTAAAATGGGCTTTGACGACGTTTACGAGGTGTCAGCGGCGGCGGAGCTGGTCAGCGAGCTTTCGAGAAAATACATAGAGGAAAACATAGATAAGCGTCCGTTTATTTCGGCTGCCTGTCCGTCTGTTGTACGTCTTATAAGAGTGCGCTTTCCAAATCTGATAGACAATATCCTGCCTATTGCCGCTCCTGTTGATATTGCGGCTTCCGAGGCAAGAAAGATCGCTATGAAGAAAACAGGTCTGCCATCTGAAAAGATCGGGATAATCTTTATATCTCCCTGTCCTGCAAAGATGACGGCGAAGAATGCTCCCCTTGCCTTTGACAAGTCGGACATTGATGCTGTTGTGGCAATGAAGGAGGTCTATCCCGTGCTGCTGGGACATATGAAAAACTCAGTGGACGACGATACCGAGCTTGCTGCCTCCGGAAAGATCGGCATAAGCTGGGGAAAAAGCGGCGGCGAAGCGGGAGGTCTGCTTACCAACAGCTATCTTGCGGCGGACGGCATTGAAAACGTCATAAAGGTGCTTGAAGATCTGGAGGATGAAAAGTTTTCCGACCTTGATTTTATAGAGCTGAATGCCTGCTTCGGAGGATGTGTGGGAGGAACTCTCACGGTTGAAAATCCCTATGTTGCTAAAGCGAAGCTGAACAATCTCAGGCATTATATGCCTGTGTCAAGAAGTCATCTTGGCGATACAGAGCTTGACAATCCTTACTTTGAAAAGGAGATAGAGTACGTTCCTGTTTTCAAGATAGGCAAGAGCTTAAAGGACAGCATTGCTGCCATGGCGCAGATAAGTCTGTACTGCGACAGATTTCCCGGACTGGACTGCGGTTCCTGCGGAGCTCCCACCTGCCGTGCTCTGGCAGAGGATATTGTCAGCGGCAGGGCTCACGAACAGGACTGCATTTATATGCTTCGTGACTACATCCATCAGCTGTCCCAGCAGTTCAGTATTCTGGATTCTTTTATGGGAAAAGCCTCGGTGGAGGGTGAAGATAAGTAATGGAAGGAATGACTTTATGAAGCTTAAAGAATTTGCTGAAAAGATCGGATTTAAAGCTGTCACCGAGGGCGACATGGACAAGGAGCTTACCAAGGTCTACTGCTGCGACCTGCTTTCCTTTGCAATGTCAAGGAATCCTGC
>JAFLUJ010000151.1 GCA_022511485.1 Oscillospiraceae bacterium
GCAAAAAATGTTCAGAATACTTTCTTTTGGCATCGGAACAGCAGCGGCAGCAATAATACTCTTACCTGTCTTTTTGATTTTGAAAATTATCTTATTAAGAGATACTAAAGAAAGCATTATTTTTTTCATATTTTCAATGTACATTGCAGCTGTGTATGTGATAACCGGACTGCCTGATGTAACGTCCATACAGATTGATCTGTCGTTTTCTTTCGTTCCGGTTATTGGTATGATCTCAGATATAAAAAACAGCATACTAAATGTAATACTTTTTATTCCACTGGGACTTATTCTCCCATTTCTTCATAATAAGTTCAGACAATTAAAATATACCGTATTATTCGGATCTTGCCTGACAATAATAATTGAGACGATGCAGATATTTACTTTCAGGCTTACCGATATAAATGATATAATAACAAATTTAACAGGAACTGTTATAGGATATTATATTTCATTTAAATCAATTAACAAGCTGGAATTTCTTGCGGTGAAAAAACAAAGTAAAAATACAATTTACATTGTTTGCATAACTGTATTTATAGTGATGTTTTTCTTTCAGCCATTTGTTTCAGATAGTTTTTGGGATTTATTTTTCTACACTGCAATAACATAAAGCGGCATTGGGATAAACCATACGCCGCTTTTTGATATTTACTAAATTTCTCCCCGCAGACGCTTTATCTGCCGTACGTCCTCTCCCACAAACATAAGTGTGGTAAATACACTGAATAATCTTGAAATGATCCTGTCATTGTAGCTTCTTTGCAGTTCAGAAGTTGAAAGATTACTGCTTATGATCGTAGGAAGTCCCAAGTTGATCCGGGAGTTGATAATATTGTAAAGAGCAGATTCTGAAAAGCTTGTCCGGAACTCAGAGCCAAGGTCGTCCAGTATAAGAAGGTCTGTGTTTATAAGAACCTGCATTGTATCCGTTTCGGGATTTTCTGCACGTCCGAAATGCTCCTTTTCAATTATACGAAGGTAATTTAACAGTGAGCCATAAGCTACAGTAAAGCCGCGCTCCGTAACCTTTTTTGCAATGGAGAGTGAGAGATGAGTTTTTCCCAGACCTGTTTTTCCAAGCAGAAAAAGGCTTGTTGAATTTCGTGAAAATACATCTGCATAGTTTTTGCAGAAATCAAAATTTTTTTCCATTTTACTGCGGCAGTCAACACCGTTTTCAGTTTTTCCGTCATAGTAAGATAAGTCAAAATGTTCAAAATCACAGTGCGGCATATTTGCTTCTTCATTGAGCTTTTGTACGGCAAAATTATTCAGCAGTTTATCAAAGCAGCTGCAACGGCTGTCATTTTCTATTCCTGTGTCATGGCATATGGGGCAGAAATAAGCGGGTTCAAGATAATTTTCCGGATATCCGTTTTTTTTCAGAAGTAAACGTATCATTTCCTGACCTTGCAGATTCTGATTTTTGATCCTTTCAAAGCTGTTTTTAAAATTTTTATCCCTGCGTATAATAAGCTTTGTAAGCTCCACACTTGTACCGGAAAGCTGACGTCTTATTTCTGCTATCTCCGGAAGCTTGTCCTCGACCTCTGCTATGCGGACATTGAGGGTATTCTCCGCACTAAGCCGGCGATGCTTGATCTCATTGTCGGCAAGCTCATAAAGACGTTTATCATAAGCCATATTTAGGATGCTCCTTTATACTATTTTTCATTTTAAAGATAGACTTTGTCTATCTTTAAAATACGCCGTATTAAATACGGCGTGGCGGCGCAGCCGCCGTAAAAGCCGTTCAATGCAATGCATTATTTTTTGATTTCAGGGGTATTGTTCATTGCGTGTTCCACCAGAAGATCAAGATTATAGGAATGTTCGTTTTCAGTTTCTTTTTTTCCGTCAGACTTATTTTTGACAGTGGGTTCTTTTATGTCGGATTTTGCTTCCTGAACGGTGGATATGCCTTTTGTCCGCCAGTCGGTAATTATCTTGTCCATGTAACTGAATTTCACTTTACCTATGTTATCAATGGTCTTTTCATAGGCGTATATTATCAGGTCAATTGAAACACCGTTGTCAGTCCACCCATGTACAAATTTTTTCTCGGTGGGAGTAAGCTTGCGGTTAAGCTCCAGCTTGGCAGCGACCTGTCCCTCGGCGGAAAAATAGCTTTGGAGCGCCATAATTTCTCTTGATGCCTGTTCATGAGTTGTTATGTTGTTGTCGTGCCAGCTTATAGCGATCTTTTCAACGTATCCGATACTTGCCTTGTTTATCTGCTTGGAAAAATCCATTATCATAAGCAGCAGATCGGGAGCTATGCCGTAATAATCATGAAGCCATATCAGGGTACGCTGCTCGGTGTAGTTGAGTATCTTTCCGAAAGCTGATTCGGCAGAATCAAAGAGAAATTTTATTTCCGAGGAGCTTTCTATACGTTCGGCTATCTCCTCAGGGGAAATCATTTTCGCCGCTCTGTCCTTTTCTTTCTGAGCAGCAGAGTATTCCGGAACAGCAGTGGAGACATTTTTTTCTGTAGATCCTTCAATAACAGCAGGCGCATTCTCTCCTGTATAAAGCAGACCTACCTGCTGCCAGTAGGAAATTGCATCCTCTGCATCCTCAGCGGATATTCCTATATCGGCAAAAGCGCTGAGGTCTATATCGGAGGTCTTGTTTTTCAATATGTAGAGCAGGATCTTGACTGCCTTTCCGGACGCAAGCTTAAGGCAGTCTGCGGCAAGATCGGGGACAGCAAAAACTCCGCCGCTGTCCCAGTTGACTTTATATTTCATTTGTTTTACAATGCTCGCTGTGGAGCAGTTCTCCTTCAAGTTTTGGTATTATATGTAAAAATTTCAGCAAATGAGCTTGAAAATATTATAGCATAAATTGAAAAAAAAATCATTATAATCTTGACCAAAAAAATTTTTCGTGATATTCTATAAATAATGATGTCTGAAAGGAGTAATTTTTTCTATGGAAGAAAATAGCATAAATGAAGAAATAATTGAGGAAGAGGAGCAAACCGAAGCTCCTATGACCCGTAAGCATTATACCAAACAGCAGAATATTCTTTATACAATACTTTCCATCGGACTGTTCTTTATTTTGTATTTTGCTGTAAGAGGGGTAATGGGTGCGGTAAATCGCCCGTATTATCTTTTGGCATATGCGGATACAGTTTCCGAAAATGCTGTCGGCAATGCTTTTGAAATTAGCGGAATATCAAAGGATCAGGGATATGAATTTGAAAGTGCCCGTCTGGATAAGGACAGTCGGGGATATGCTTTGAAAATACTTTTTTCCGGGGCAGAAGATGAGGAGATCTTTTCCGAAAGTGGTATGACCTTTGAATACGGAAATGTTGAGGAGGATATTCGTACGGAATTTTATCCATACGAGGAAAATCCGGACTATGCAGAGTATGTCTATGCTGATAAATATGTGAATATTGACGACCCGTCAGGAGCAGTGTATCTTTTTAACTGGGAAGGGGAGCTTTATATCCAGTATATCGAATACAGTTCTTCCGTTTCAGTCCAGGTATCAGAGCTTTTTGCCGGACAAGAGAGAATCTACACTGATAATTAAAGAACGGTTCACAAAAAATCTTTATTTTACAATATAATACTGTTCTTAGGCGGCTGCGCCGCCACGTTGTATATATAAGTATACGGCGATCTAAAACATAGACAATGTCTATGTTTTAGATTAAAAATAGTATAAGAAAAAAGTATACAAAAAAGTCTTGCATTCTTTGTGGAAAAGTGGTATAATATTTGTATATATGTTGCAATGCGAAAAGGAGG
>JAFLUJ010000152.1 GCA_022511485.1 Oscillospiraceae bacterium
GTTATCAAAACTGATTCGGAAGCACCATTTACGATAGACAGCACTGTCGTTTATTCTGACAAAGAAAACGGACTGCTGCTTCTGGACGAAAACATCGACTACAATCACTATAAGTTCGTATATCTCTATGGACTTGTTTACGATGAATGTGTTAATCTTATCATAGAAGACCAGCCCGGAAATACAATGCTGACAACCTTATATACATATAATGACGGTTTTGATACTGCATGGGTAAATAAGGCTATAAGATCGGACGGAGCAATAATTTCATGTCAGGCAGGTTATGGAGATTATCTTGCTCCGATCCGCCTTATATGGGATCCCAATAAAAAAGAGTATAAGGGTATCGGCAGAGAGAAAATATCCTACAAAAAGCTAATAGAGGAAATTCCCGAAATGGAACTGCTCTGCGCTGAGATAGAAAGATACTACGGAAAAGAGATAGATTTCATAGAAACAGCAGGGGGACTTAATTTCTATTTCAATTTTGATGTTCCTGAATCTGTCACATTAGAAAATTCGGATGGCGAGTATGTTATTCAGTACAGCGGATTCACAGTTGCCGCATATATTGAGGACAGCGTTATCAAATCGGATATAACTTTCCGCAGATATGACTACGATGGTTACTATGAAGAAATAGCTGAACATCATGATGATATTGACAACGACATAGCATATGGTCTGTTCCTGACATACGCCGTTCCTGCAGAATGATATTTTCAGAAGTCAAACAGATTTCCGCCCAAAAACGGATTGAGCTGCTTTTCACGTTCAAGGGAGGTCTCCTCGCCGTGTCCTGACAGCACCCGGTAGTCCGTTTCAATTTCAGCAAGCATGGCAAGGCTTTTTGAAAGTACGGAGTAGTTTCCGTCCGGCATATCGGTACGTCCGATTGAGCCCCTGAAAAGAGTGTCCCCGCTGAACATTACGTCCTCAATAATGTAGCAGACGCATCCGCTTGTGTGTCCCGGAGTGTGCAGTACCTTGAAATTCAGCTCGTCCTGAGTGATAACGTCTCCGTCGCTTACAGTAATAGCCTTGTCATAATGATCCACAGGCTTTTCAAGGATGTCCGAAAAATAATTTGACAGATTCATATGGGAGTCGGTAAGCTTGGGAGCATCCATAGTGTGGATGTAGACCTCCGCTCCTGTTTTTTCAGCGATCTCTGCAAGGGAATCTATATGATCGCAGTGACCGTGGGTAAGCAGTATTTTTTTCAGCTTGCCCCCGTTTTTTTCTACCTCGGAAAGGATATTGTCCGCGCCCTCCGGAGCGTCGATAATCACTGCGTTTCCCGTTTCGGAGATAACGATATAGCAGTTTACTGCAAACATTCCTCTTGGTGGTATCCTGATTATTTTCATAGCGCACATCCTTTCTATGACTGTGACGACTTTCCTGCAGCTCCCGCCCGTTCTACGCTGATAACGCTGGGGAGCTTTTTGATTTTTGCAATAACGTTGTTAAGCTGAGTTATGCCTCCGGTGCTCATTGAAACGAAAAGACTGCTGTTGCCGTTTTTGAGCTCCTTTACGGAAATTTCCGTAACTGGAACGTGCATTTCCGCCAGTGTTTTTGAGACCTCCGCCAAAAGAAGCATACTTTCGCTTGCTACAATGTCCAGAGTTACCTTGTAAATAGGCGTACTGCTGCTTGTGCCGCCGTCCCAGTGAGCTTCGAGCCAGCGCTCCGGTTCAGCTCCGGATTTCACAGCGTTAAGATAATTTGCACAGTCCTTTTTGTGGATAGATATGCCGTGTCCCTTTGTGACAAAGCCGATGATCTCATCTCCCGGAAGCGGGTTGCAGCATTGGGACAGCTTTACGGACACATTTTCCTGACCGTCCACAATAATACCGCCGGAGCTTCGTCTGGACGTGAATGGCTTTACCTCCTGCTCGTCTTCGGCGTAAAGCTTGGTGTATTTGTCTTTCAGACGCTGCATCATACGGGAGAGGATAACTCCGCCGTAGCCGATGGCAGCGTAGAAATCATCAAGAGAAGTGCAATTATGCCGCTTCATGTCGTCGCTTAGGAATGAAGCAAGGTCGCCCTCGGGGATACGGATAAAGTTGCGTTTGAACTCTTTGTCAAGCTCCTCTTTGCCGGTGATGATATTTTCTTCACGGCGTTCCTTTTTGAACCAGGAGCGTATCTTGGACTTTGCTTCATGTGTCCGGCAGATGTCAAGCCACGCCCTGTTAGGACCATGCTGGATGTCCTTTGATGTGATGATCTCAACGATCTCTCCGGTGGAAAGCTGATAGTCAAGGGAGACCAGCTTTCCGTCCACCTTTGCCCCTTTCATTTTGTTGCCCACTTCTGTGTGTATCGAGTAGGCAAAGTCAATGATGGTTGCGCCGCTTGGAAGGGTTATCATGTCTCCCCTGGGAGTAAATGCAAAAATTTCCTCGGGGGAAAGGTCGCTTTTTATGGTGCGGACGATCTCCTCAACATCGTCCGCCTCCTGTTGGGCTTCGATTATCTGGCGTATCCATGCAAGTCTGCTTTCCAGCTTATCCTTGCCGCTGATGCCCTCCTTGTATTTCCAGTGGGCAGCGATACCGTATTCGGCAGTGCGGTGCATTTCCCAGGTACGTATCTGGACTTCAAAGGGCAGACCCTCCCTGCCGATAACTGTAGTATGAAGGGACTGATACATATTTGATTTGGGAGTTGCGATATAGTCCTTGAAACGGTTGGGGATAGGCTTGAACATATCGTGGATAAATCCGAGAGCGTTGTAGCATTCATTTACCGTATCAACGATTATGCGCACTGCGTACTTGTCGTATATCTCATCAATGCTTTTACCGTGGATAAATGCTTTTTTGTAGATGCCGTAGACTGATTTTACTCGTCCGTCTATCTGAGGGGGAGGTTCAAAATTTGCTTCCCTGAAACGCTCGGAAATCTGATTCTGTATGGATTCTATAAAAGCCTCCCGCTCGTCGCTTCTTATTTTAAGTATATGTTCGATCTCTCCATAGGCGTAGGGGTCAAGATAGCGGAAAGCAAGATCCTCTATTTCGTCCTGTATGGTCCTCATGCCAAGACGGTGGGCTATGGGAGCGTATATGTTCATTGTTTCCAGAGCAGTGTTCCTCTGCTTATGTGCAGGACGGAAATGAAGCGTCCTCATATTGTGAAGCCTGTCGCACAGCTTTATTATGATGACCCTTATATCCTGAGACATGGCAAGGAGTATCTTGCGGACGTTCTCTGCCTGCTGCTCCTCCTTTGTGAAAAGAGGTATCTTTCCCAGCTTTGTAACGCCGTCCACAAGCATGGCAACATCCTGTCCGAAAAGCTTTTTCACCTCTTCAAGAGTGACATCAGTGTCCTCCACCACGTCGTGAAGCATGGCTGCGCATATGGTGTCCGTATCCATTCCAAGCTCAAGCAGAATGAAGGAGACCGCCAGCGGGTGAGTAATATAAGGCTCGCCGGAAGAACGGAACTGATTTGCATGAGCCTTTGCAGCAAATTCATATGCGGAAATTATCTTACTCAGGTCATACTGCTTTTCATCGTTCAGTATCTTCTGGATAAGCACATCAATAGTATATACTGTTTCTGTTTTGTTTGCCATAATATCTTCCTCCAACAGGACAGCCACGTCTATTTCATGAGTTAATATTTTATGAGCAGCAGTGCAGATCATAATTCAGCATATTGTACCTGCGCTGCCATCGGGGGAGACCCTTTTGAAAAAGGGTCATCCCCCGAACCCCCTCCCTAAAACT
>JAFLUJ010000153.1 GCA_022511485.1 Oscillospiraceae bacterium
CCCTCGTCCAATATGAATTTATTTTCCTGAGAAACAGCATCGGAATATATCAGCTTTATTCTGGCTATCTCAGCATTAAGTATGTTTTTTCCGTTGTCGGTAATCTCATAGACAACTCTCTTGTCGCTGTCGTCAAAAATGGCTATTAGGTGATCCCGCTGCATTTTTGTAAGAGTTCCGTATATCGTGCCGGAGCCCAGCTTGATCCTTCCGTTTGTCAGCTCCGACACAAATTTCGCAATGCCGTAGCCGTGTCTTGGTTCGCTCAGTGACAGCAGGATGTAGAAGGCTGTTTCCGTCATTGGCAGATACGCTTTTTTTATTTTTTCAAACTCGTTCAAGAAATAGCCTCCTTTTCAGTCTGATCTTTTATTATACGATAGCCTTGCGCTTGCCATTTTTGTTTCTGGGATATTCTCTTATGCGGGTCACATATTCCGCATTGACAGCTTCGGTAGTTTGTCCGTCAAAGCTGCGGACAGTTATCCAGCCATCCTCCACAGCTTCCACAACTCCTGTAACGATCTCGGAACTGCTCATTGTATAAATAAGACATTCCTTTCCCACATAACCCATTACTATCTTGTTCATAACATTAACTCCCTTTCTGCGCTTTTTTCTGATATGGTGATATGCTGCTGCATTTCTTCTTCGCGCTCTGATAGCCGGCAATATTATAAAAAAAACAAATATTACGATCCAGAGCCCATAATTTTGCATTGTATATATCCCCCTTATCTGTATTGCAACTGTTTGGATCTATCTGTCGCATCACGATATGTCACGATACGACATATATCGTGATATGAGTATATCACACCTCGACATACTTGTCAATAGCTGTTATACAGATTTGTCGGATGTTACAATTTATTGGATATAATTCTATATTTTTATACAACTTTCACTGCTTTGGATAAGACCATGTTTATTTCTGCTATATCAGGAGGAGGGATCTCTATAGTTTCAGTCTATAACCTACTATACATATATGATATTGGACAAATAAGAAATACAGGTGTATAATATAAACATAAACAAAATATTTATCAGGAGGATAACAAAATGAAAAAGAGAACTTTAAAAACATCGGCAATTTTAAGTGCACTGGCACTGAGTGCAGCGCTCCTTACCGGATGCGGTGTAAATGCAGAAGCTGGTTCGGATGCAGGCTCGGATACGGGGAATCTTATCCGTGTAGGAGTATGCGCAGGTCCATACGAGGATATGTTCAAGGACGGTATCCAGCCCCAGCTTGAAGCAAAGGGATATACCATCAAGTATGTAGACTTCTCCGACTACGTTCAGCCCAATAACGCTCTGGCGGAAAACGAAATAGACGCGAACATCTTCCAGCACTCGACATACCTTAAAAATTTCTCGCAGGAGCATGGTCTTGATCTCACATACATCACAGAGATCCCAACTGCGGCAATGGGAATTTTCTCGGATAAGTTTGACAGCATAGAAAACATTGAAGAGGGAGCAGCAGTAGCAATTCCAAACGATGACACAAACCTTGCAAGAGCTCTCCGGGTTCTGGAGCAGACCGGCATAATCACTCTTGATCCGGGCATTGACCCAAGTCAGGCTTCCGTTAAGGATATTTCCGAAAATCCCAAGTCACTTACATTTACAGAAGTAAGCGCGGAAATTCTCCCCACTGTTCTTGACAGCGTAGGAGTGGCAGTAATCAACGGAAACTACGCTCTCAGCGCAGGGCTTGATCTTGCAGACGCCATATACATTGAGGCTCTCAGCGAGGGATACTACAACGTTATCGCAGTACGGACTGCCGACGCAGACAAGGACTTCGCCAAGGATATTACCGCTGCGGTACATTCAGACGAATTCCGTTCCGTAATTGAGGATACTTCCAAGCAGTATTCCGCTTTCAACAAGCCGGCAGCATATAACGATTAAAACAAAAAGGGAGAATTTCATGATAGAGTTTCAGAATGTCAGCGTGACATTTTCACAGAAAAAGAAAAAAATAAACGCCGTGGAGAATGTATCCTTTTCGATTCCACAGGGGTCGGTTTTCGGGATAGTTGGCGGCAGCGGAGCGGGCAAAAGCACTCTGCTTCGTACAATAAACGGCTTGCAGGCTGTCTCGGAGGGAAACGTCATCGTTGACGGAACAAACATAAGCAATGTCAGGGGACGGGAGCTTCGGGAGCTGAGAAAAAATATCGGAATGATATTTCAGCATTTCAATCTTGCGGAGAGCAAGACGGTTTTTCAGAATATCTCATTTGTCCTTGAAAACGGGAATATGAGCAGGGAGGACATTAAAAAACGTGTGGAGGAGCTTCTGGATTTTGTAAATCTTTCCGACAAGCGGGACGCTTATCCCTCCCGTCTTTCCGGAGGTCAGAAGCAGAGAGTCGCAATCGCCCGTGCTCTTGCCAACAACACAAAGATACTGCTTTGCGACGAGCCTACATCTGCACTGGATGCGGAGACGACCGCTTCCGTTCTTGAGCTTCTGAAAAAGGTCAACAGGGAGCTGGGTGTCACCATCGTCATCATCACCCACGAGCTTGATGTGGTCAAGAATATCTGCACTAATGTTGCCGTTATGAATCAGGGCCGTCTCGAAGAGCTTGGCGAGGTGTACGAGACCTTTACCGAGCCAAGGACAGCTTTTACAAAGCAACTTATTGCACATACTCAGGACTTTACTATCCCCGATAAAGTTATTGAACATCTTGGCGGAGATATTGTCAAGCTTACATATCTGGGAGAACGTGCAGAAGAGGCTGTCCTTTCGGACACCACCTCAGAGTACGATGTAAAATATAATATCCTGCACGGAAAGATCGAATATATCGGAGAAAAGCCTATGGGCATACTTTACATAAATCTTACGGGAGATAACAATGCCCGGGAAAAGACCCGGAAAGCCCTTTCCGAAAGAGTAGAAAAACTGGAGGTGATTTTCAGTGCTTGATACAATACTGAACGTCCGGGGTGAGATACTGAAAGCATTGGGAGAAACAGCTTTCATGGTAATTATCTCCCTTGCGGCAGGAGTAATTATCGGAGGTCTGCTGGGACTTCTGCTTTTTGCCACTGCAAATCCCCTTTTTACAAAAAACAGAGTTATAAATAAAATTACGGGAGTAATTCTTAACGTTATACAGTCGCTGCCGTTTCTTATCCTTATGATCTTTCTGCTTCCCCTGTCAAAGCTGATAGTTGGAACGAAAATAGGTACGCAGGCAGTAATAGTTCCGCTGTCGATCTCGGCGATAGCATTTTTTGCAAGACTTTCGGAAGCTTCCTTTCAGGGTGTGGATCAGGGAGTTCTTGAAGCATACATCGCCTCCGGAGCGGGAAAGCTGAGAGTGATATTCAAGATACTCATTCCCGAAGCCCTGCCGTCTCTTGTGGGAAATATAACAGTCACAACGATAACAGTCCTTGGATTTTCCGCGATGTCCGGACTTGTTGGCGGCGGCGGTCTGGGAGACCTTGCGTACAGATACGGCTATCAGCGATACCAGACGGAGATCATGATAATATGCGTTGTGATCCTGATAGTTCTTGTACAGCTGATCCAATGGATCGGTGAGCATATATCAAAGCTCCTGAACAGAAATTAGTATAAAGGGCTATTGCATAGGATAATTTCATGAGTGTATTATGAATAGTAAAGCATATCATAATTTAGTATATTATACCTGTGCTACTATCGGGGGAGACCCTTTTGAAAAAGGGTCATCCCCCGAACCCCCTCACTAAAA
>JAFLUJ010000166.1 GCA_022511485.1 Oscillospiraceae bacterium
GACAAAGAAAAACGCCTCCGCAGATTTTTCAGTGGGAGAGCGCGTAAAGCATAATCTTTTCGGAGAGGGCACAGTGCTGTCCGTAAAGAAAATAAGCAACGATGCAATGCTTGAAATAGCATTCGATACAGTAGGCACAAAAAAACTCATGGCTAATTACGCTAAAATAGCCAAAATATGATACACAGGAGGGCTTTATATGAAATTCGGAAAAGTACAGCATTATCCCATTATGGAGAGTGCTGAAAAAGCAGCTGTCTCGTTTATGAGAAAAAGATCATTGGCATTCCGTATCGCCGCAGCGGCACTGGCAGGTGTTCTGTTGGTTTCGTCAGGGTCTGCTTCGGTCATCGAAGCAAACGCAGAGGCAGGTCCGACAACAGGAGGCGTAGTAGGTTTGGAATACAGTACGACATCAAAGGAGCCAAAGCAGGTGGACATTCCCACACCATCAGCATCGGAAGTGGTAATACCCTTTGATCCGAACAAGGATCTGAATGTCAATGATATTGAATTTATTTACGATCTTCCGGAGTTATGTGACGGAGAGGTTTCTATTAAAACCAAAAATAAGTTCTTCCGTGATTCTGCAAATATATATCTCAGATACACAAAGGATGCGAAAAAGGTAGCTGCAAATGCTGTGAACTATCTGTATGAAGCTGATCTGATATATTATCCCTTTGAAATGAAGGTCTGCACTGTTGACACCGGTGAAAGAATGATACTCAGGAAAAACGGATACATCAAATTTGAAATGCCTGTCCCTGAGGATATGAGAACATACGCAGACAGTATCAAGCTTTATCGTATTGATGCCGGAGTTATCAAGCGTGTTAAATGCGAAGTAAGCAACGATAACACAGTTCAGCCTATGGTATCATTTAAGGTATCGGACGTTTCACCGACATATTATTTCTTCACTGCTGTTGAAGATTGAATCTGATCCGGAAACATCTTTTGGTTGATAAATAGTATAAAAGGGACAGGGTGATCTGTCCCTTTTATTCATCATGCAGAGCCGATTATACTGTCAATCTTAGCCTTGTCGAAGCCTACCACGACCTCCCCGCTGTCGAAAACAGCAACAGGTATCCCGCTTTGTCCCGAGACCTGGACGAGCCGGTCGTAATTTTCCCGGGATTCGTTCACGTCGATAACATCATACCTGATGCGTCTGCTGTCAAGATATGATTTCAGCTTGGTACACCAACCGCAGTTGTCGGATGAAAAAACCTTTATCATGCGCTTCACCTCTTTCTGTATATATTATGCACGGTGGAACAATAAAAAATCTTACAAATATTTCCCTGCATTACTGCTGCATACCCTTATGCAGCAGTCCCTTTTTTATTTTTGGAACAATTTGTAAGCATCATCTCATTTTTACAAGGAAAATTGTGATTTTTAAAATTAAGTGTTGAAATAAAGGGAAAAGTATGATATACTATTTATATGTGTTTTAGTTTAAATAAATTAGAGAATCTGTCTTTATAAGACATACACATAGGCTTGTGAAAACAGGTTCTAAAGGAGCTTGCAATATGCTGACTGCTGAAAATCATCTGGGAACTATCGGTGTTTCCGAAGAATATCTTACTTCACTTATCGGCTATACCGCCTCTACCTGCGTTGGCGTTGTTGACCTCAACACCGCAGAAAAAAAGCAGGGACTTCTTACCATTTTCAGAAAGGCTGAAATGGGGGCAAAAAAATGCGTCCATCTGGAAACCAGGGACGGAAAGCTTATTATCGGTCTGCATATAACCGTGACGTTCGGAGCAAACATCTCCGCAGTCGCAGACAGTCTGGCTCATAAAATACGCTACACTATCGAAGATAAGACCGGCTTTAAGGTCAGCAAAATAACCATCTATGTTGACGGTATCATGGCTGTATAAAGACTACAAAATCAACATCGAAAGGAGAGCTCCCCGGGGAGCGTGTATCATAAAATGATAACAGGAAAAATTTTAAGGGACGCATTTATTTCCGGAGCAGTTACTATTGCCAATAAAAAGCGGGATGTTGATATTCTCAACGTTTATCCTGTTCCCGACGGGGATACCGGCACAAATATGTCCATGACAATGAGCAACGCTCTGCGGGAGCTCCAGTTCATGGACGACAACGCCACTGTATCCCAGGTTGCGGAAACTACGGCTTCCGCACTTTTAAGAGGCGCAAGAGGAAACTCCGGAGTTATACTTTCCCTGATATTCCGAGGATTTTCCCGCAGCTTCAAGGGCAAGATCACCGCAGACTGCGAGGACTTCCGTCTCGCTCTGGAGCTTGGCGTGGAGGGCGCTTACAAGGCGGTAATGACCCCCACCGAGGGTACTATCCTGACAGTTGCCAGGCTTGCTTCCGAAAAAGCAAATGAGACCGTCAAAGCTACAAACGACGTAGTGGCTCTCTGGAGCGATGTCTGCATAGAGGCAAAGGCGGCTCTTGACAACACTCCCAACCAGCTCCCTGTCCTGAAAAAAGCAGGAGTGGTTGACGCGGGAGGTATGGGACTTTACGTCATCTGGACTGCCATCCTTGACGTCCTCAAGGGCGGAGAGCCGGCAAAGCCCGCTGACACTCCCAGAACTGAAACAGTGGTCACTGCCTCCGATACTACTGTGGGAGACTTCGATGAGGAGATCACTCACACCTACTGCACCGAGTTTATCGTCCGGAAAAATGCCGACTGCAAGGACGCTTCCCTGCTGCGGGCTTTTCTGGAAACTATCGGAGACTGCGTTGTGGCAGTTGACGACGACGATATAATAAAGGTACACGTTCACACCGAGCATCCCGGACAGGCTATTGAAGAGGGTCTGTTGTTCGGCTCGCTCATCAATCTTAAAATAGACAATATGCGGTATCAGCACGAAAACAAGGCTAAGGAAGCCGCCGCAGCCAAAAAGCAGAATCAGCAGAAATTTACTCCCGCAGCTCCGGAGAAACCCTTCGGATTCGTGGCTGTTGCAAGCGGAGCAGGAATTGAGGAGCTTTTCCGCAATCTCGGTGCGGACTGTATCGTCCGTGGCGGACAGACCATGAATCCCTCCACTGATGATATTTTGCAGGCGATCATGGCTACTCCTGCGGAAACTGTTTTCGTCCTGCCCAATAATAAAAATATCATAATGGCAGCGGAACAGGCAGTAAAGCTTGCGGACAGAAAGGTCTGCGTGCTGCAATCAAGGACTATCCCCCAGGGTATCACCGCTATGATGAACTTTGACCCGGATTCCGATTTCGATACCAACCGTCTGAATATGACCAAGAGCCTTGACAAGGTGTCTACCGGACTTATCACCTTTGCAGCCCGGGACAGTGATTTCGAGGGACACAATATCAAGCAGGGAGAGATCCTTGCCCTTGACAACGGAAAGCTGTCCTTTACCGAAAAGGATATTTCAAAGGCTGCCTACAAGCTGACAAAACGTCTCGCAGACGGAAACACCTCCTTTATCACCCTTATCCACGGCGCGGATGTTTCCGAAAGCAAGGCTGAGGAGCTTTACCAGAAGGTCAGCGATAAATTCGATGATGCCGAGGTCATGCTGATAAACGGCGGTCAGCCGGTATACTATTATATAATTTCTGTAGAATGATTTCTTATAGGAGATACTCCTTAATATGAAAAAAATAAACATTGTTACCGGGCATTACGGCAGCGGAAAGACCAATTTTTCCGCAAACCTTGCTGTAAGCCTTGCAGATAAGGGAGAAAGGGTAACTGTTGTCGATCTGGATATTGTGAATCCCTACTTCCGGTCTGCCGATTTCGGAGAGCTTTTCTCCGGAAAGAATGTGGAGCTGATAGCTCCCATGTACGCAAACTCAAATCTTGATATTCCCGCCATATCCTTCGATCTGGAGCGCATCGTTTCAGAGGAGGGATATGTTGTGATAGACGTAGGAGGCGACGACGCCGGAGCAATAGCTCTGGGACGTTACTCAGAAGCTTTTTCAGCTTATAGAGACAAAATAGATATGCTTTATGTCGTTAACTGCCGGAGATTTCTCACCCGGACTGCTGACGAGGCTCTTGAACTGATGTATGAGATCGAAGCGGCGGCAAATATGAAGCATACAGCCATCGTAAATAACACCAATCTGTTGTATGAAACAACCGCAGAGGTTATGGAGCAGTCCGAGGGATTTGCAAGGGAGATCGCGGACAAGGCGGGACTTCCCATATACTGCACCTGCGTTCCTCTGGGGATCTCCCCAAAGGTCACTGATCCGTTTCCCGTGGAGATATACGTCAAAAAGGTCTGGGAGGAAGAATAACGCTTTTATAGGGGGAGATAGTATGGGGTCTATTGCGGCATTATCGGTGATCCTTACGTGGAAGATCATGGCATTTCTGCTTCTGGTCTTTTCCGCATTGGTCATTGCTGATCTGTTCAGACGGCATCTGCTGTCAAACGGTGCTGTCTATACAATAACTATGCTTATCGCTCCAATCGCTGCGCTGGTCGCCATCGGGACGCCGATCTTCCCTTTGCTTGAAGCAGGAGTCAATGATGGTAAGGGACTTTTCAAAGCTCTTGTCATTCTGGCAGGATCTGTTCTGCTTTTCCTGCTTGCGGCGGTGATATATGTAAGGGGACATATCGCTCCCATTGACAAAACTCTGGACATATACGGAGATCAGCAAAAGCTGTTTGCCATGAAGCGTCTTATAAAGGTAGGTTACACCGGGACGGCTGTTTACGGTCTTATGATGATAGCATTTGCAGTGGAAAATATAATGATCTTTTACGGGATTTTGAAAGTGACAAATGAGATACATCCTGTGACGGAAGCAAAGGATCTGGTTGTAATACTTCTGTTTCTTGCCGCGCTGTTGGTAGTGCCATGCTTCAACATCATAGGCTTCATCATCGTGTTTATCGTAGGTACGGAGTTTGCCGCTCTTTTTGTGTCATCATTTATGGCGTTTCTGCTCAATATGCTTGTGGCAAACGGCTGTATACGGTACATACTTACCACTGACAAGACAAAGGGTCAGAAGGCAATATTTATTTTTCTTTCCTTTATGCCGGCGTTCAACATCGTATATGGCTTTATGTGTTTGAAGAAAATATCTCAGGAGCTGAAAACAGTTTACTGATGGTATATACAATTTAAAATTATACCGAAAGGAGTTTAGCATATGGCAAAAATCACGGTCAATTTTGAAAAGTGCAAAGGCTGCGCTCTTTGTACTACCGCTTGTCCTAAGAAAATCGTGGAGCTTCAGAAAGAAAAGCGCAACCGCAAGGGATACTTCACCGCTGTCTGTACTGACGATGCTGCCTGCATAGGCTGTGCAATGTGCGCCACAATGTGTCCCGACTGTGCAATTACTGTGGAAAAATAAAGGAGTGATAATATGGAACGCAATCTTATGAAGGGTAACGAGGCTCTTGCCGAGGCGGCTATCCGCGCAGGCTGTAAGTGCTTTTTCGGATACCCTATTACACCTCAGACGGAAATTTCCGCATACCTGGCAAAGCGTTTTCGTCAGGCAGGAGGAGTTTTTCTCCAGGCGGAATCAGAAATAGCTGCCATCAACATGGTCTACGGTGCAGCTGCATCGGGAGTACGGGCAATGACTTCCTCATCCTCTCCCGGAGTTTCCCTTAAATCAGAAGGTATCTCTTACATAGCAGGCGCAGACCTTCCCTGCGTTATCATCAACGTACAGCGCGGAGGTCCTGGTCTGGGCGGCATCCAGCCTTCACAGGCGGACTACTGGCAGGCAACAAAAGCATTGGGACACGGAGACTTCCAGCTCCTTGTATTTGCTCCCTGCTCCGTTCAGGAAATGGTGGACACCGTTACAAAGGCATTCGACCTTGCGGACAAGTACCGTATGCCTGCAATGATCCTTGCAGACGGACTTCTTGGTCAGATGATGGAGCCTGTTACCTTCCCGGAGATAAAAGCTAATCCCCCGGAAAAGCCCTGGGCAACCAACGGACACGGGGGCAGAAGAGAGCATAACATTGTAAACTCTCTTTATCTCCAGCCGGACGTCCTTGAAAAGTCCGTTCAGGAAAGATTCAAAAGATATGATGAGATCAAGGCAAATCACGCCGAGGCTGAGATGTACCTCACCGATGACGCGGAGATCGTTGTAACAGCTTACGGAGCTACCGCCCGTGTTGCGAAATCCGCTGTAAATATGGCAAGAGAGCAGGGCATCAAGGCAGGACTTATCCGTCCTATAACCCTGTGGCCGTTCCCTGTCAAGCAGATGAACGAAGGCACAAAGAACGCCAAGACCATCATCTGCGTGGAAATGTCTATGGGACAGATGATAGATGACGTTAAGCTTGCCATCAACTGCTCCAAGCCTGTAGAGTTCTTCGGAAGAACAGGCGGCGTTATCCCCAAGCCCTCCGAGGTCCTTGAGGAGATCAAAAAATATAACAAAGGAGGCGCAAAATAATGGCTGTAGTATTTGAAAAACCAAAGTCACTGGTGGACATCCACACACACTATTGTCCCGGCTGTACTCACGGCATTATCCACCGCCTTGTGTGCGAGGTCATTGACGAGATGGGCATTGAGGGGGACACAATAGGCGTATGTCCTGTCGGATGCTCCGTTATGGCATATGATTACTTCAATTTCGATATGATAGAGGCTGCTCACGGACGTGCCCCTGCGGTTGCAACGGGCGTTAAGCGTACCAATCCGGACAAGTATGTATTCACATATCAGGGAGACGGCGACCTTGCCGCTATCGGTACTGCTGAGACCGTTCACGCCGCTACAAGAGGTGAAAACATCGTAGTTATTTTCGTAAACAACACCACCTACGGAATGACCGGCGGACAGATGGCTCCTACTACGCTTCCGGGACAGGTAACTCAGACAACTCCTTTCGGACGTGATCCCCTGCTTGCAGGATACCCGGTAAAGGTCTGTGAGATGCTTGCAACTCTCAGAGGAACAGCTCTTGCACAGCGTGTTGCTGTAAACAGCGTCCCCCATATAAAAGAGGCTAAAAAGGCTATCCGCAAGGCGTTTGAAAATCAGAGGGACAAAAAAGGCTTCTCCATCGTTGAAGTCCTGTCAACCTGTCCTACAAACTGGGGAATGGCTCCTGTAGACGCTCTGAAACGTCTGGAGGACGAAATGATACCGTATTATCCCCTTGGAGTATACAAGGACGAGGACGCATTTCCGGAAAAAAAGGAGGCTGAGTAATATGACCCATGAAATTCTTTTAGCCGGCTTCGGCGGACAGGGAATCCTTTTTGCCGGAAAGATACTTGCTTATTCCGGACTTATGGACGAAAAGGAGGTCTCCTGGCTTCCCTCATACGGTCCTGAGATGAGAGGCGGAACTTGTAACTGTTCGGTGTGCATTTCCGACGATCCTATTGGTTCTCCTCTGGTGCTTGATCCCTCCATTCTGGTGGTAATGAACACTCCCTCAATGGAGAAGTTCGCGGGAAACGTAAAGCCGGGCGGAGTGATAGTCTCCGACAGCACAATGGTGGACGTCAGGACTGACAGAACGGATGTCAAGGCGTTTTACATACCCGCCACAGAGCTTGCACAGAAAAACGATCTTGCAGGCGGCGCAAACATTATCCTTCTGGGAAAGCTTTTCCGTGAGACGGGAATAGTTTCCGCCGAGACCTTCAAGAAGGCAATTGAGAAGGTAGTTCCTGCCAAGAAAGCAGCTCTTGCAGCAAACAATCTGAAAGCTGTACAGATCGGCATGGATTACGAGGGATAAAAAATTGCATAATTGAAGATTAGTAAAAATCCCCCGCTCACTGAAATGAACGGGGGATAAAAAATAACTGCCGGAAAGGTCGAACCTCTCCGGCAGAATACTTTGTGTAATGAAATTACTTGAGTTCGATAGTAGCGCCGGCAGCTTCCAGCTTGCTCTTGATCTCCTCAGCGTCAGCCTTGGAAGCGCCCTCCTTAAGAGCCTTAGGAGCAGCCTCAACGATCTCCTTAGCCTCTTTAAGGGAGAGACCGCAGATGTCCTTAACAGCCTTGATAACGTCCATCTTCTTATCGCCGAAGGAAGCGAGGATAACGTCATACTCGGACTTCTCTGCAGCGCCGCCGTCACCGCCTGCTGCGGGAGCAGCAGCTGCTACTACAGCGGAAACGCCGTATTTCTCCTGAATACCCTCAACCAGCTCGGAAAGCTCGAGAATTGAAAGGGTGTCGATCTGATCTAAAATGCTTGTTACCTTTTCTGATGCCATGATAATAATCTCCTTTTCATGTAATTTTTAGTACCGGGCAGAGCTGCTTACAAACGAAATTTACGTTCTCATAAGACCGCTTATATGACCACGCCTATAAGACCCGCCCTCATAGTTTTTAATTTCCGCAGCCCGAAGACCGCCATTCGGTCAACCGGTCGCCGCAGCAGTATTATGCAGATTCCTCTGCGTTCTTCTTGTCCACCAGTGCCTGAAGTGTAGCTGCCAGATTCTGCATGGGAGCCTGGAGAGAACCAAGGAGCTGTGCAAGAAGGGTCTCCTTTGAAGGGATCTTGGAAAGAGCTGTTACGCCCTTTGCGTCGTAAATATCCTTGCCGATAAAGCCTGCCTTGAGGGAGAACTTTCCGTCTGACTTCTCAGCATACTTACCGAGGATACGTGCAGGAGCGGTTTCATCACCTTCTGTAACAGCGATAGCGGTAGGACCTGCAAGAATTTCGGAAAGACCGTCCAGCTCTGCGTTTTTAACAGCAAATCTGAGCATGGAGTTCTTCTCAACGAAGTATTTTACTCCTGCCTCTCTCAGGTCGCGTCTGAGCTTGGTATCGTCCTCAACAGTGATACCCTTGTAGTCAACTACAACACCTGCGGAAGCATTTTTCAGCAGATCGGAAAGCTCGGCAACTCTTGCTTTTTTGGATTCAAGGACCTTTTCGCTTGGCATAAATTTCACCTCCGAAAATATTATGCGCTATACGATCTAAAATAGAAAAACCTTTTCCCAAAGGAAAAGGCGCAAGTATATCATAAATCAATACTCACCATCTTTTCCTCGGCAGGACTTATGGTACTACGCAGTAAAAGCACCCGCTTTCACTGCCTGACCGCCTGCTGTCTTTAGAATTCGATAGCTTTGTTCGGGATCATACCGAACAACTGTTAAAGTATAGCATATATTTTTGAGTTTGTCAAGTGTTTTTGAAAGATTTTTTCAGCCAGATACTAAATTTATTCTTCGTTTTTAAATTCTGAAATAAGTGATGTTATAATTTCTATCTGCCTTGGCGTTAATCCGTCTACAGACAGTTGATTCTTGTCGGCTACTCCAAGAAGATAATCGGTAGACACATGAAATATATAGGATATTTTGATAAGAACATCGTAAGACGGTAGACGTGTCCCGGTTTCATAGGAGCTTACGGTTGCTTTCGTCACACTGAGCCGTTCACTTAAGGTCTGCTGGGTCATATGATTCTGTTTTCTCAGTTCAGAAAGTCTGCTGCCAAAATCAAACATAACATCAACCATAAGATTATGCCGCAAAGGCAGTTATCATTTTATTTTTTACCTGCGGCAATCTCCTTTCATAATATTTTATGTCATTTTTCACAATAACTCAAATTAAGATTACTATATTATTGTATTCTATTAGTTATATTAATATCAACAAATAGTTGACAAACAATAATTTTCATGTTATAATGATTTCCGGAACGATTTGAAATTTATCGTTCAAAAAAGAAAAATTGAAAGGAGATCTTTAACAATGAATGTTAAAAAGATCATCGCAGCATTTGCTGCGGCAGCACTCGGAGCTTCATTAACCTTAACTCCGTCTGCAATTGAAAATGTTCAGGCTAATGAACAGGAAATAGCAACTTATAGCAGAGACGACTGGTACGGTTACTATGATGAAGACAGCTGGTACGGTGCAGGACAATTGGGCGAGGAGCAATATGCCACCTTGACCGAGGAGCAGAAATCAGACTATTTTAAAGTCGTTCTTTCTCCCGGAGCACACGCCTCAGTAAGCGACATGAATACAGGAAAACCTGCTGAAATAATAAACGGCTGTTACGTGTGGAAAGCATTTGAATATATGTATATATACGTAACACCGGAAGTATATGAAGATAATTTCGTTTATGTAAACTCTTACTTATTTGACGTGAAATTGAACGGGGATGGATCAAATTACGGAAATCCTATGTACATAGGCGATTACCCTTATCAGGAAATGACAGTATGGGTTGGACTGCCGGATCCTATAGACGCTGCAGGTTATAACTCCTTTCCTCAATCAAAACAATCACATTATGCCAAAGTTACTGTAAGCGGCGCTGCTTACTGCGCTTTTGATAAGGTGGATTACTATTTTGAAAACGCAACATATTATTTGTTAAAAAATCAGCGCGTTTACTTCGGACTTAGTACAGAAGATTACCCATACTACGATATGTATCTTAACGGTGTAAAGCTTGATCTTTTTCTTAACGGTGACAGTACAAACTATATATATCCATATTGGATAACAGATACCGATACTGAGCTGACTGTAACATTAAAAAGAAAAGCATTGGGAGACAACAGCGGAAGCATTGGCGGTGATTATGCAGGCAATAACAACAATATAGGCAGCGCTCCATCACAGGCAGATCCTACACGTAATAATGGAATTACAGGTTTTAGCGGAGCTCCTGCTATAAGCGTTCCAGTTACGGCAAACAGTTCTGCTGCTTCTGCCATCAAAAAAATCGGAAAGAAAAATATTACTGTGACTGCTGATGGTGAGGGTATTACAAAGGATATTCTTTCAGCTTTCAAATCAAATAAAAAAGCTCAGAGCTTGACCGTTAAATACAGCTCTACACTTAAGATCGAAATTTCCAAGGACGACATAAGCGGAGAGCTTACAACCCTTGATTTTACAAAAGGCAGCAGCTTCCTTTCCGCCAAGAAGATCAGCAGCTTCCAGCAGCTGAAAAACTCCGAAAAGGTCATTCAGCTTAATTTCACAAATGATGGCAACTTTGGCGGCGTCGACAAGGTAACAGTCAAGTCATATGTGGGATCAAAGCTTTCCGGAAAAACAGCTGACATTTATGAATACAAGGATGGAAAGCTTGTCCGTATCGGAAGCTCAAAGATCAACGCCTCAGGCTTTGTTGACTTTAAAACAGATCACTATGGAAAATTTGTTATTGCAATTGTCTGAAAATATGACCGATGAATAGAATATGATTCAGAATACCTGTGCTGCTTTATAGCAGTGCAGGTAAATTTTTTTATTAAATTTTAAAAAACGGGTTGACAAACGTACACCTATGTGATAAAATATACTTGTACATTTGTAATGCAATGTTTGAAAGGAGAAATTTATTATGAAAAAAATCAATTTGTCAGCAGCTGAGTGGGAGATCATGTCCATGCTTTGGGAAAAAGAGCCTATGACGGCTGTCCAGATCACCGACGCATTTGAAGCCGAAAAAGGCTGGACAAGAACTACCGTTATCTCTTTCCTTAAACGTATGGAGGCAAAAAATGCCGTTTCCTACAAAAAGGAAAAAGCCGCCAGAGAGTACTATACGATAGTAAAGCGGGAGGACGTAGCTGTTTCGGAGACAAAATCTTTCCTCGACCGTATCTACAGAGGAAGCATCGGAATGATGGTAAATTCCCTTATCGACCAGAAAGCACTTTCAAAGGAGGATATTGACGAGCTTTACGACATTCTGAAAAAGGCTGAGGAAAAACAGAATGGCTGAGACCATCATTACCTCGTCGGTACTTATCCTTATAATAATTATCCTGCGGACGGTGTTCAAAGGCAGGATAAAAAGCTCTGTGCGATATGCCCTGTGGCTTATCGCAGCCATCAGACTTGTTATGCCGTTCAGCATTGTGGAAAGCTCCGTAAGCATAATGAATCTGATAAGGGACATTTCCGTAACAGAGCAGATGGAAGTACCTGCATATATCCCCTATGAGGTCTCATATCCAGCTGAGCAGCCGGTCTATAATGCCTACAATGAATCATCCGCCGATATTTATTCCGAAAAACCGGCAGCTCCCTATTATGGGTATGATGCATATACCGAAAGCTATCCGGAAGGAAATACCGTCCGTCCCGAAAGGAAACCCTTTTCTGTTAAAAAGGCGGCAGTATTTGTATGGATATTCGCAGCCTCGGTCATGCTCATATGGTTTACAGCGGTGAACGTCATATTTTATGTGAAACTGCGGCGTTCCCGTAAAGAGGTGGAGTATCCCGCTCCTCTGAAAATTTACCGTGCAGAGGGGATCATTTCCCCATGTATTTTCGGAACGATAAAGCCGTCCATATATATCCCGGCAAGCTCTGCCTGCGATGACAGCGCTCTTGAATTTGTAGTGACCCATGAGCTTTGCCATTATTATCACGGAGATATGATCTGGGCAGCACTGAGATATGTACTTCTTGCTGTCTACTGGTTTGATCCGTTGGTATGGGCAGCGGCTGTACTTTCAAAGCAGGACTGCGAGTGCGCCTGCGATGAAGCGGCTATCCACAGGGTCGGCGAGGATAAGCGCTTTGAATACGGAAAAGCTGTCATAGACCTTATCCCTCAGAAAAGGGGAGAAATGTTCGGCATTGCCTCCACTTCAATGGCTTCAAGCAAAAAGGTGCTTAAAGAAAGAATGACAATGATCGCCGCCAAGCCGAAAAACCGTATCTATGCCCTCATGCTTTCGCTGCTGGCTGTCATTCTTGCAGCCTGCGGTACATTTACCTCCGCAAAAAATAATGAGGAAATTGTAATTGATGACGCTGAGGCTGAGAACACTGTCAACGAAACAGCGGTCAGGCTCCCCTTTGAAAATGAATTTTACATAACTGTAACGGATTATACCGGAGCAGACAAGCTTCTGCATTATGTTTCTCCCCCGGACAGCAGCTTTGAGGCTTTCGTTTACATGAACGATATGTCCGACGTTTACGGAAGCGTTCCTGCCAGATCGGAGGACGCTTATTCCGGAAGCTCAATGAAGGAATTTATAGAAAACTCCCGTTTTTCAAAGGCGGATATTACCTTCGCCGGAGAAACAAAAACTCTGACAAGATCGGCGAACCCGGAGGAGCTAAGCAGCCTTTCGGAAGCAGTGTGCTCTCTTTCGCCTGAATACTGTCCCGAAGCTGTTTCCGGAGAACCGACAGTGGAAGTGGTCTTCTCCCGGGAAAACGGAGGCTTTTCCTCATCGCTGACTATAGAGCTTTACACCATAGGAGACAGGATCGCAGGACGCATCACAGCAGAGGATTACAGTGAAATAATTTCCTTGATAACCTCTGAAAGTCAGCCTCCCCGGTCGGAAAAGCTGACCGATGCATATAATTCAAGCGTCCGTGCCGTTTCAGAGCTTTTTTATGCCGAGGAAACGGAGCTTTATAAGATCATAGAGAAGCTTTTGGACACCGAAGCTTCTCCCATGCCGGAGATCATGAAATATGAGAGCTTTTCAGCTGATTTATTTTCAGAAAAGCTGTCGGGACTTTTTGGGGTAACAGGGGAAATTCCGGAGGGGTATATCATGACGCAGACAGGCAATGTCCTGCTTGGCGTGCCTTATCAGGGGAACGTAAGCAATATCGGCACGCTTCTGCTGTGGCAGACAAAGAACATGAGCCTGAGGATCACGCAGAACGGGATAAGCTCCCCGCCGGAAGGCTCTTATTCCGAAACGGGAAGCTTTGACGGCAGGGACTGCACTTATTATGAGGATACCGCAAAACATGAAGTGGGTCTGATCTTTTCAGACTATGAGGGAATCAGTTATTCCGCTGTCCTTGAGTACAAAACAGAGGATGGTATTGATACCGCAAAAAAAATATTCGGCAGTATCCATCTTACGGAAAGACCTGCTCCTGCTGTGTATGTTTCGCCTATCCCGCTAAGCTCTGAGCCAAGCATCTACGGAGACGAAAATTACGGAATGGCAGACACTGACTATTGGTATACCAGCAGCTTTCGCGCAAACGCTCCCGCCATGCTTGTTGCCGGATTCCAGATCACAAACGGCGTAAAGGATTACGAGACAAACTTTGACTGCTACATCGAGAAAAAAGAGCCGGACGGGAAATGGTATCGGGTTCTCCCTCTTGCTGAGATCGTCCAGGTAAATAATAGCTACCGTCATTTCTATACCGAGGACGAAAGCGGACATATCCCATGCTGTCTTGATCTGTCCTGCTATCCCCTGCTGCCTGCCGGAACTTACCGTCTTGTAAAGCCTTTCAGGCTGAAGGGAAGCGACAGGGACGAATACGCTGCGCTTTTTGATTTCTACATGAGCGACGGCAAAAAGCCTCTTGATGAACTTCTTTGCACGGCGGAATGTCCGGAAACGGAAATATTCCCTAATGCAAAAAGCATTACCTATGAGGTAAAGGCAAATAAGGTAGGCTTTGCATTAAGCGAGATCGTGGACATCGAAAAGGAAACCTCCGCCGGCTGGAGATCAGTCCGGACGGGCAGGATCACCACCAATACGCTCCATGCAAGCTTCCCCTTAGCATTTGCAGGAACATATACACTGGACACCTCGGATTTTGACATCAGTACATCGGGAAACTACCGCATAAGACTTTCCTACGGTGACGGAGGTTTTGACCTGAACGTTCCCGGAAATGGTTATGATACTGCATACGCATATTTTAAAGTCATATAAACCGCGCAGAAGGAAAAGGGGAAAAATATGAAAGCTAAAATTAAATTAATTGCACCGCTTATGGCTGTACTTCTGCTTATGGCGGGCTGTGAAAGTGCTCATCAGGAGCCGGAGGTATCCGAAGCTCTGACGACAGAACAGACAACCTCCGCTGCTCAGACAACTGCTGCCACAGAAAAGCCGAAACAAAAAATAAAGCCCCTTTCCCCTTCTTCCTGGAACGGATATTATGAGGACGAGGAGTTCTCCCTGACTGCGGAGCTTGACAATTTGCAGTCCTCCCTGTATTATCCGGACATAGTAAACGACATGGGAGCGAATCCCAAGCTGTTTGTTGTCTCCGCATGGGTCAAGGTGAGGAATATGACCTATGAGGACAAAAGCTTCGACTGTTCAAAGCTTTCCCTGACGGACGGCAGTTCGGAACTGTACCTGTACAGCTCCGATTTCGAAAATATGGAAAACATCAAGTCCGGAAAAACTGAGAGCGCCGAGCTGAGATTTCTCTGCACCATCGAACAAGCGGCAGCCATAGAAAGCATGAGCTATGACGGAAACGAGCTTGACATAGGAGACGAATTTATCTCGGAGAAGCTTGAAGACATCATCGACAAGCAAAGTGCAGACGATGTAAGGGATTATCTGTACCGCACATATGTTATCCACAGAGCCTCCGGATATTTTTTCATCGACTCCTCTCCCACCACATATGAGATGCACCATATCAAGGGGATAAAGGACGGTGAAAAAAACTATCTTGCCGTAACCTTCACAGCCTACAACCGAAGCGACTATGCACAGCTTATTGATCCGAAAGGCTTTGTCATCGCCTGCGGGAATGGCAGCGACGGTCCGATAGAGCAGGCAGAAGCTCTTTATATTGATACGAATGAAGCTCTAATGTACGAACCTAAGGAAGTGGATCTCCGGCTTAGCGGAACTGGCACTCTTTATGAGATACCGGACTTTATCTGCATGAAGCCTGAGGGCGGAACGGAATTTACCATCATCTATGACGCTAAGTCATTTACGCACGCCCGTTATTTTTCATTCGCCGGAGCACATGAAAAAGAGCTGTATTACAGCAATATAGAAATAGCAATTCTTTTTGATAAGGAAATGTGGTAAGGATAAATAATTATGAATAATAGAAGAATAATAGCTCTTATCTTATTGATGCTGTTTTGCAGCTGCGAAAGCAGCGATTCCTCCTCTGAAACATCCGTAATGGTCTCTGGCGTAACATCGTCGGAGACCATTTCGGAAACAAACAACGAAACGGAGATCCCCATAGTCTTTGCAAAAGCAGAAACGGAGATCCCGACGGAGGAGACTACGGTTTCCGAAACAGAGGAAACAGAAGGTCAGGAAACAGAAAGAGTTCTTGCGGACAATCAGCTTGAATACAGCACGAAAAATATTTATATTCTTATGGAATTTACCGGAGTAGATGAACTGGGGTATTATCCTCAGGCAGCGAACCATCAGCTGAAATATCTGGAGGACGATCGTGTGCTCCATTCTAATATACAGATCACTAATCTGTCAGAAAGAAGCTTTGATTTTATCCCCTCCGCGATCATAATATACGGCAGGCTCAAAAACACAAGCGGATGTATGTCCCCTGTAAACAAGAAGGATACCGGTATCAAAACGGCGGATATATTCAACATTGACCCCGGAGAAACGGTAAGCTTTGATGTTGATTTTGTCGGGGATAAGATCTGCGTTGAATCCGCCTATGAAATAAAATACAGCGCCAGCAGCACTAAAGCCAAAGAGTACAATAATACTGCTTTAGGAAGCTTCGATATAACAAAACGAACTGCGGTAAAAAAAGCGGTAAGCGCAGCTCTTGACATTCAGAAGGCATCGGAGGTCACTCCCGCAATGCTCACTCCCAGGGAGGGAGAGTATTCCGTCAACACTCCTAAAAATTCCTACTGCTTTACAGTTGAGCCGGTGGATGACGGAAGATATATAAAGGTCGAATTAAGGCTGCAATGTCTGACGGGAGAGCCGGAGAGATTTGAACCTCTCCGATTTCGGCTTACCCGGAAGGGTGACTATCATACTTCTTCTCACGACTGGTGCTTCGACGAACTGCTTACAGGGACGCTTCCCGATGTTTCCCAGGCAAACATAAGCGGAGTTACCGGGACGCTGTACAATAATCCTTTTTACCTTTCTGTCCGGTCAGATGGTTCGTCCGAGTGTACCATGTATTTTTTTACAGCAAATGATAATGTAGAAGACTATTATATGTTCTCCTACGATGGTGAAAATGATTTTTTTGAATGTATAATAAACATAAAAACTTAAAGCGGCAGAGGTTCTTTGCGGGTCACGATACATATCATAGAAAGGAGCTGATTACAATGACTGATAAACGGAAGATCATCTTTGTAATTTGTATCGCGTCGGTGATCTGGATAGTGGCGATACTCTGGCTCATTCTGTCTGACGCTCCTGTAAGCTCCTTTGATTATTCTGTAAGGGAAAACAGTATCACCATTGACCAATACAACGGGTATCGGATACTTGTTCGCATTCCTGATACTATCGACGGACTTCCGGTAACAGAGATAGGTGACTATGCATTTGAGGGAAAAAAGCTTCGCAAATTACTGAATTAATGATAATGTAAATCATAATTTGCAAGGCAGCGCCCTGCACGATTATCTACCTCCACCGTCAGAAAACATAATTGATTTAGTATACTTTAGCCCCCTATCAAGGGGGC
>JAFLUJ010000154.1 GCA_022511485.1 Oscillospiraceae bacterium
GACACCGTAAAACCATATGATAAGGACTACTACAAGTGTATCGAGGAAGCAAAGAAAGAGCTTCATGCAAACGCCCGCCCCGAAATAAAAAGCTGTCCCGACAATCTGGATAAATACGATACTATTTTCGTAGGCTATCCCAATTGGTGGGGAACAATGCCTATGTGTATGTTCACTTTCCTTGAAAAGTATGATCTTTACGGAAAGACGATAATTCCGTTCTGCACCAACGAGGGAAGCGGCATGGGAAGCAGTGAAAGCGATCTTAAAAAAATCTGTTCTGGTGCAACAGTAAAGAGCGGGCTTTCCATTCACGGAGCGGAGTCGGAGAGTTCCGAAAGCAAGGTTTCCGCTTGGGCGAAAAATTCACTTTAATTGATGGGAAGAATCAAAAATGACCGATGAAGAAAAAATAATTCAGCTTTATAAGGATATGTATTCCGCAATGGTGAATAAGGACAAAGCGGAGCTTGAACGTGTCCATGATGACAGCTTTGCACTTATTCATATGACAGGTATGCGACAGTCTAAAAAAGTGTATATTGCTTCAATTATGGACGGAACACTGAACTATTACTCTGCACAGCATGAGGGTATGAAAGTACAGATTTTAGGAAATACAGCGAAGCTCACAGGAAAAAGCAAGGTAAATGCTGCGGTATTCGGCGGCGGAGAACACACATGGCGTTTACAGCTTGATCTTACGCTCATAAAGCGAAATGACGAGTGGTATTTCACAATGGCAAGAGCATCTACCTATTAGAAATGAGTGATCTTATGTTTAAACAGGTAAAATATTTTCAGGCGGTAGTCAAAAATAACAGCTTTACGGAAGCAGCGGAGGAATGCTTCATTTCTCAGTCTGCAATATCTCAACAGATAAAGGCTCTGGAACAGGAGCTTGGCGTTGAACTGCTCAAACGCACAAAGCGCAGCTTTACTCTTACGCCTGCCGGAGAGTATTTCTACAAAAAGAGCCTTGTCTGGGTAGCTGATTTTGAAGCTATCCGCCGTGAAACATACCGCATTGCAGGAAATAACGAGGAAATATTAAGGCTTGGCATTCTGAAAGGTTACAGCGGAAATGAATTTCAGAATGTGATTGCAGAGTTTTCAGCGAAGAACTCCGATGTTTCCGTTGAAGTTACACATGGTAATCACGATGAGCTTTATGATAAACTGAGAAACGGTGAGATCGACATTGTTATCAACGATCAGCGCAGAGCGTTTTCGGACGAATACAAAAATATCATCCTGGACGAGCAGGAATATTGTATTGAAATTTCCTCAAAAAATCCTCTTGCAGAGCTTGAAGCGGTGGATATTTCCGATCTGAAAAATATTCCCTGTATCGTCCTTTCCAGTAGGGAACAGCAGGAAACAGAGAGAAAATTCTATGCAGACGATATAGGTTTTGGAAGCGATATAATATTTGCCGAGAACATAGAGGATGCTCGTATGCTTCTCATTCAGGGAAAGGGCTTCATGCCCATTGAGGGAAGCGACAGATACGTTCAGCTTGGAAATGTTACAAGAAAACTGCGGCTTACAAGAAACGACAATCCAATAATCCGCAGATATTGTGCATTTATTAAAGTCGATAACCCTTTGAAGCATACAGAGGAATTTGTAGAATTGCTTAAAGAACAATTTGTAAAGTAGTATAAGGGAGGAAAGAATATGGAACTTATGAATGAGAAAAAATTAGGCTTCGGCTGTATGAGGCTTCCGGTACTTGAAGAAGGAAATCAGACATCTTTCGATTATGAGAAAATGGAGAAGCTTTTTGATACCTTTATTGAGCAGGGCTTCACATATTTTGACACCGCCTATACCTATCACGGGTACGAAGCGGAAAAGGCAGTAAAAAAGGCTCTTGTTGACCGTCACCCTCGTGAAGCATTTCAGCTTGCAACAAAAATGCCGCTTCGTGATTTTAAGGATTCAGACGATCTGGAGAAAATTTTTAACGAGCAGCTTGCAAACTGCGGTGTGGAGTATTTCGACTACTATCTGCTTCACAACATGGGATATAACGTCTATGACAAGTGTGTAAAATATGACGCTTTCAATTTTGTAAAGCAGAAAAAGGCTGACGGCAAGATCAAAGTAGTGGGAATGTCATTTCACGATATGCCGGAGCTTCTTGATAAGATACTGTCCGAGTACGGAGACTGCTTCGACTTTGTGCAGTTACAGATAAATTATATTGACATGGATCAGGCGAACGTCCGTGGCAGGGAGTGTCTTGAGGTCGCCCGAAAGTACGGAAAGCCTGTTACTGTCATGGAGCCGTGCAAGGGCGGAACTCTTGTAAATCTGCCGGAGGAAGCTGAAAAGCTGATGAAAGACTATGCTCCCGATTCTTCCGCAGCAAGCTGGGCAATGCGTTTTGCCGCAAGTCAGCAGGGAGTGTTCCGTGTGCTTTCCGGAATGAACAGCATGGAGCAAGTTCTGGATAACTGCAAGACATTTGTAGATTTCAAACCGCTTAATGATGAGGAAATGGAGATCATTCGCAAGGCTGTTGATATTATCAATTCAAAGACCGCTGTTCCTTGTACTGCCTGTGAATACTGTACCCACGGCTGTCCGAAAAACATTGCCATACCTCAGTATTTTGCCGTTTACAACAGCATTATGCGAACAACGGGAAGCTTTTCCAGTCAGCAGGTCTACTACAATAATATTGCAATGAACGGACACGGCAAGGCAAGTGAATGTATCAAATGCGGAAAATGTGAGCAGGCTTGTCCTCAACATCTGCCGATTCGCAGTCATCTGGAAGAAGTGGCAGGAAAATTTGAGGGAAATAACTTTTTCCCAACAAGGCAGGCTAAAGATTAAAAGGAGTAATATATATGTCAATTTCAAAGTTTGCAAAGCAGTACCATGAGAAAATGTTTCCCGGATATGTTTCACAGTTTATGGAGACTGATCCGGAATTTATCGAGCGGTTTGATAACTTCGCTTTTGACGAGGTAATCAATATGCCGGACATCGGAGAAAAAGAGGTAGACGGAAGAACTCGTCACATGGCGATACTTGCCACGCTTCTTGGCTGTCAGGGCATTGACGAATTTAAGGCTATGCTTCCTGCGGCAATGAATTTCGGTGTTACTCCCATTGAAGTTAAGGAGATAACCTATCAGGCGGTTGCATATCTGGGTATCGGACGGGTATTTCCGTTTCTGAAAGCTGTGAATGAATTTTTAGAGAGCAAGGGAATATCTCTCCCTCTTGAAAGTCAGGCAACCACTACAAAAGAAAATCGCAGGGAAGCAGGAACACAGGCTCAGGTGGACATCTTCGGAGAGGGAATGAGAGACTTCTGGAAATCAGGTCCGGATGAAAGCAGACATATCAATCTCTGGCTTGCGGATAACTGTTTTGGAGATTACTACACACGAAAAGGTCTTGACTATGCAGAACGGGAACTGATAACATTTTGTTTCCTTTCTGCACAGGGCGGCTGTGAGCCTCAGCTTACAAGTCATGCGGCGGCAAATATGCGAAACGGTAACGACAAGCTGTTCCTTATTAAGATAATCTCCCACTGTCTGCCGTTTATCGGTTATCCTCGCAGTCTGAACGCACTTACTTGTGTAAACAAGGCTGCTGAAAATAATTAATTATAGAGTAAGAAAGGAATGTTGCATTATGAGTACACAGAAAAAAGAAGTTATGATCGTTGTAGGAGCAGGTCAGATCAGCATGGCAATTGCAAGGCGGGTCGGCTA
>JAFLUJ010000155.1 GCA_022511485.1 Oscillospiraceae bacterium
AAATATATGACGGAAAGTCTTGCGTCGTCCTGCTCAGCTTCCTCGATCTCCTTGAGGACGTCAAGAGCGTCGTTGAAGTTGTGCATATGTATATCAATGACAGCATTTCTAAGCCTTTTGGAGTTTGCGCCGCCTCCGAATCTGTGATAGATCATCATACGGTCGAAGTCTCCGAGACGTATCCTGCGCCGTTCTCCGGCATCACTGCGGAAGGTCTCGTTGGTTATCCATGCAAGGAAGATCGCAGGGACAATGCTTACCACCACAGGTCTGTAATATTCCTCAGCCATAGAGCTGCCGGAGACGGCAATTGCCCAGTATGCGCCGAGGAAACCGCATATCACGGAAAATATAATGATAAAGGGACACATTTCAAGTATCCGCTGAAGAAGCTTTTCAAAAAAATTCATATGACCATGCTCCTGACGGGAGCATCACTCCTTTCGCACACGTTAAAGACGAATAATGCTCGTATGACAAAACAAGTATGCCTGCGGTTTTGCGAAGAAAATTCCGGACGGCGTACACAAAAATATATCCGGTACATAGGTGTGCAGGCTTGCTGCGGCACACGAAACGTTCCGCTTAATGCTGCTCGGTTCCCCGCCTGACATGGTTCACGGTGTTCCGTTGCACAGAGCCCGCACACCTATATATCGGATAATCTGTTATATCGGATAATCTGTAGATAAAATTATTATACCACAATACGCCTCATATTGCAAGAGTTTTTTTCAATTTTTTCATGCTCTGTATTATTGTCAACTTTGATTAATTATAATTTGGCAAATAAAAAATAAAATATTAGCAAATAAGGTTTATATATAAAATATTTCTTGTATATTTGCTAAATTATTATTAAAATAAGTTTACAGCTTAAAGTGCGAGGAGGAATTCTGTTATATCAGCAGATAAGTGTAAACAGAAAAAGAATATTGACTTTTGTATCCGGGGGTGGTAAAATTAAATGACGATAGCAAATAGTATAAGGAGGTGTGCTATATGGCTGTAGAAGTCCCGGAAAAAATAGGAGCGGAACGGGATATATCCGATGCAATACCTGAAATTGGAAGAAACAACCGGGTAGGTATCCTTGATCTGCTTCGTGGATTTGCAATTATATTCGTAATGACCTATCATCTGCTGTATGATCTGATCTTCTTCGGCGGAGTAAGCATACCATTTTTCTTTTCTGATACTATGGATATTATTCACAATTTCTTCCTGATAATTCTCTTTTCGGTATCGGGAATATGCGCAGGATTTTCCAAAAACGTCCTGAAAAGGGGAGCAGTTCTGTTCCTGTTGGGGGAAATGCTTACCATTATAACGGCAGCCTTCGCTCCTGACAATCTGATAGTTTTCGGAGTGCTCTCCTGCTTCGGGTCGATAATGCTTATCTACGGAGTTATTTCCCCGGTAATGAAAAAGATCCCCCGGGCTGTTGTTTTTGCGGTGTTTCTTCTGCTTTCTGTTATCTTCTGGAAATTCTCCCGCACAGAAAGCCTGAACCTCATCTTTACATCGGTAAAGCTTGACCTGCCGGATGACGCTCTTTTCCTTTATCCTATAGGGATAACCTCCAATGATTTCCATTCCTCGGACTATTTCCCCCTTATGCCGTATGGATTCATTTTCCTGACGGGTACTGCTCTTTCCGATTATTTCAAAAACGGAAAGCTTCCGGAGTTCTTCTACAAAGCGAAGCTTCCCGTTGTGAATTTCCTTGGGAGATACTCCCTATGGGCATATGTTATCCATCAGCCAGTGATGCTGGCAATAGTGTACATAATTTTCCGCTAAGAATTTACTTATGCAGTATGAAAAGATATATCCAGAATCTAACGGTCAGCAGCAGGAATATCAGCAGTCCTTTCAACGGCTCGCCCCTCCACCATGATGTAAGAAATATCCAGCCCCCGACTATGCAATGTATTACCTCGTATTGGATATATATTCTTCGTGAGCGCATTGAAGCAATGGTCAGACCAATAAGTATCCCGGCAGGTATTATCAGACTTGTCGGGATCATTTCATGGAGATACAGCTCCCAGCCGGTCAATGCCTCCATACCCTTAATGCAGCATATCACAAGGGCTTCCAGAGCCAGAAAAACACATATTTTCGCACGAAGCCGCTGTTCAAATTCATCAATGTGATCGTTCATTCTATTACCTCCTGCCTATGGGACAGTATCCTGCCATTTTTATTATCTCCTGACCCTCGTCGGTGAGGAGATAGTCCCGAAGTTCCCGCATTTTAGCCGTCTGACTGTCATTCCTGTCCTTTGCCATTACCATATAATAGGCGGTGGAAAACGGATACTCCCCGCTGATAAGGTTTTCATTGTCGGGAGAGACTCCGTTTATTTTAAGCACCTTTATATCATCGTTCCGGTACAGATTGTTTATGTAGTAGTAATATGTATATCCAAGACTGTTTTCCCGGTTTTCGTACTCGGCGATCTTCTTTACCAGCTCGCTCATCAGTCCCAGTGTCAGCGATTCCTTGGAATAGCCTACCGGCTCCATAAGAGGAACATTCTTCATAACAAGCTGCTCCATGGCGGTCTGGCTTCCGGAACCGCTGTTCCTTTGGTAGGGGATGATCCTCTGGTCATTTCCGCCTACTTCTTTCCAGTTGGTGATCTTTCCGGAGTAGATCTTCTGTATCTGCTCCACGGTAAGGCTGTCTATGGGATTGTCCTTATGTGTGATGAACACAAAGCCGTCCAGAGCTACCGGTGTAATGTCAAAGGTTACACCCTCATTTTGGGCGTCATAAAGCTCCCTTTTTGACGGTTCGGTGACAAATAACAGCCGTTTTTGTTCAAAGGTCAAGCGGGAATCATAGCGATATTTATCTATTTTTTCCATATATTGAATCTTGTCAGGATCACCATTGGTCAGGATAAGATTTTCGTATGCATCGTGAGTGGTATTATGATCCACATACTCCCATATTTTTTCGTCGGAAGCATTACAGAACTGGCGGGCAAGCTCCGCTGTAATGGGAATTGTTGCCGTTGAGCCGTCAATAAGAGCAAAATCCTCCCGTGTAAGGGAAATTTTTCCGGTCTGTATCCTCTCCCAGTTATCGGGACGGGTTATCATTACGTTTATATCTGCTGTTTTGTCGGTATCAGTCAGATCGTGTCCCGAATTGTATACACCGAACATTGCTGCCGTTAAAATCAGTACGACAACCACGCACAGCCCCAGGATCATCCATGTTATATACTTAGGTGCATTTTCCTTTTTAAGATCGACTTTCATTTTCTGACCATCCTTTCACTACTCATGCTGTTCCAGCCGCTTACGTATTATAAACAGATATATACAAAATCTGGCTGACGTTATAAGGAGGTATATCAGTCCCATAAGTAATGATGATCCAATGATATTTCCAAATCCATATATGCCCAGCAGGAAGTGAAATCCCTCATATACGCGGTAAAACCACTTGAACCGCATGGACAGCAGCGTGCAGAGGATCGCTCCGATGCAGAATATCCAGAATTCCTCAGAAAGAATTCTGTCGGGAGTTGTTAAATGATAATGCAGTCTGGTCAGAATGTCTCCGTATTCCCAGAAGCCCATTCGGTATTCCAAATATCCGTAGCAGTCTATTATCATAAAAATACATACTAACAGTGTTTCCAGTGACAGAAATATGCACATTATATGGCGGATACGGCGTTCGTATTCATTATAGCAGTTATTGTCCATACGTCA
>JAFLUJ010000180.1 GCA_022511485.1 Oscillospiraceae bacterium
CCGCTTTTTGTGTGGTATCCCTTAAATGTCAATCTCCATAGTTTCTGTAGTGTTTATAAGGTCAAGAGCGGTCTGTGCTTTGGACAGAAGCTCGGCTGCCTCGTTATAGTCAGCCTCCGCAGCTTCGATGTCATAATTTACGATACGGTAGTCAATTATGTTGCTGCCGCTGTAGGAGGATTTTTCCCTTGTCTTCGGAAGCCTGTTTTTCATCATGTACAGCTTATCCTTGCGCTGTGAAAGCTGTGGGAGATAAATAAGCATCTGGTCGATGGTCATATTAAACTCCGGTATAATATGTGTGGTATTGAAGACATTTATTGCGTGTTTGACGGTGCGTATTTTATTTTCAAGCCCGGCAAGCTTTTTCTGAGTTTCCTCATAGTCATATTTGGGACGTACCGATTCAACATCCTCATTCAGCGCAGCAATGAAATCCATGCTTTTTGATTCCATTCCAAGTAATGCAGAGTAGTCCTCGTTAAGCTGACGTAAAATTTTAGCGGCTTCCGCAGATGTGCATTTCATAATAACAGCCTCCTTATTCTTAATTAATCTTATCTGACATTAAAATAGTATGCCTTAGGTTCTGTATTCTTCCGCAAGATGGAATACTTTTTTGTCTACTATGGCGTCAATTAATGTACCCTCCGGCAGATACTCCTCGGAAAATATCTTTCCGTCTATACGAATTGTATTAATTATACTTGTTTTGTCATACGGTATAATAAATTTTCCTCTTACAGCGGTCTCCGGAAGATTTCTTGCGATACAGTCCAGCAGATCATCAAAGCCTTTTCCCTGCTTAGCAGATATTTTTACTGTCCTGTCATCGCATTTTATATTTTCCGATTCGGGAAGCTTGTCACATTTATTAAGCACGTCAATTCTGGGGATACCATCGCAGCCAAGGTCCTTCAGAACTTCCTCGGTGACTTTTGTCTGTTCCTCTGCGTCGTCTGCGCTGATGTCTATGAGATTAATAATTATGTCAGCATTTGCCGCTTCTTCAAGAGTGCTTTTAAAGGCTTCCACAAGATTGTGCGGGAGACGGCGTATCAGTCCGACGGTATCGATAAGCATAACGCTTCGTCCGTCGGGAAGCTCAATTGCCCGTGAGGTAACATCCAGGGTTGCAAAAAGCTTGTTTTCTGCAAGCACTCCCGCGTCGGTGAGAGCGTTCAGCAGTGTGGATTTTCCCACGTTTGTATAGCCAACGATAGCGGCGCAGAGGACGCCGTCCTTTTTTCTGCGGGCGCGGTGAAGCTCTCTGCGGCGTTCAAGCTCTTTCAGCTCGGCTTCGAGAGCCTCTATGCGGCGGCGGATATGTCTCTTGTCGGTCTCCAGCTTGGATTCACCGGGACCTCTTGTACCTATTCCTCCTCCCAGACGGGACAGCTCCACTCCCTTTCCTGCCAGCCGCGGCAGGCGGTATTTCTGCTGGGCAAGCTCCACCTGGAGACGACCTTCCTTTGTACGTGCCCGTCCCGCGAAAATATCCAGTATAAGAGTGGTGCGGTCTATGACACGGATGTCGAGTATCCGTTCGATATTTCTTGTCTGATTGGCTGTAAGCTCACAGTCAAAGATTATCAGGTTAAGCTCCAGAGCCTTCGCCTGTTCGGCAAGCTCCTCCAGTCTTCCTGAGCCTATAACTGTGGCGCTGTCCGGAGCGGGACGCTTCTGTATTACTCTTGCGGCGACCTCTACTCCTGCTGTGGCGGAAAGCTCCTCAAGCTCGTCCATGGAACGTTCCGCGTCAAATTCTCCTGTATCGGCGGAGACGAGCGCCGCCCTTACGATTTCTTTAATAGTATTATCTGTCATAAAAATCCCTCCATTTTTCCGCAAAACAAAAAGGTCTCCGATAAAGGAGACCTCGCATTTTTTACTAAGCATATTCCGATCTTGTCATGGCGGTATATACCGACCGCTGATATGACTATCAGAAAGCACTCACCCTTGTTTTGCGGACAGACTCCATAGTATACGATTTTAAGCAGTTAGAATTAAAAATATACACCTTTGTCCGCCTCGCTTTCAATAAATTAATGTTCGGGATAAACAGAACATAAAACTATAATATACTAAAAAAATTATTTTGTCAAGGGGTTTATGAAATTTTTTTATGATTATAAATACAAGCTCTCTTATTGGACATTAAAGTTTCTTCGTAAAGCATATAATCCGATTTGCCTCTTCAAAGCCCAAAGCCATGTGGAAATTAAAGCTGCTGTCATTATCTGTTTCACAATCGCTTGCGAATTCCGTACATCCTTTTTCCTTAGCCCATTTTTCACATTCGGATAATAATTCTTTTGCATATCCTTTGTGTCGATATTCTTCCGCAATAAAAATACCTTCTAAATATCCGACCGGACTGGTTTCCGTTCCTTCTACATAATCATATCTCAGCTGGCACTGAGCGAATCCAACAGGTGTATTTTGATCATATTTCAACAAAAGCTGTGCATCTTCTTTTGAAATTAAATCTGTAAATTCTTCGATCAGTTCCTGAACTGTAGTCTCAGTCCACATCTGAATTGCTAAATTGGCGATCTCCTCTGAATTTTCTATTCCTGCCTTTTTGATCAATTTGGTATCCTCCTCTAAATATTTATTATTTTATTTAATCCCTTGTTATACATATCATCTGACTTTATCGCTTGTCCCCCTAAAATCTGCTCAATAGGGTAATACTCATCATTCAGATCTGATTTTAATATCGGTATAGCTTTATCGGGATGATCATAATATTCCAAGATCTTTAATCCAAATTCTCTTCCAATTTCCTGAATACTATCCTCAAGCAGATATACAAAATCCTTATCTCTGTCAGTAATAGCAGCATCTCCGAAATCAATTATACCAACAGCTTTGTTATTTTGGATTATGATATGATTACAGCTTAGATCATTATGACATAGAGCTCTTATATATTGAGAAATTCGTTTATCATTAAGTATTCTTTTATATAAATCATCTATATATTTTTTTGATTTGTCCGGTATTTTATCATAGATCGTTTCCTTTAAAGCGTCATGATCTCTTTTATAATCATCAATTACATACAATTCCAATTCGTCAATATCAGGTAAAGGAACTGAATGCATTTCTTTTATAAATAATGCAATATCCTGTGCTAATTTATCTTTTTCATCATCACTCATATTTTTGTAAATAACGGGGGTCAGCTTATCACCCTTGATCTCCTTATAACCACAAACTCCATATTCTTCACTATAATATTCAATATCAGGTATCTGTAATGTGACTTTTCCTTTCAGATAATTTAACACTTGTTTCTCTTTTTTTAATCTGATCCTTGCTGCATCATGTTTTGACCGTTTAAATATATATTCATGATTTACAAGATATGCAATACTGTCAAGCCCCTGTCCTAAAACGAAAATATCATTAACTATTAAGCTAAATTCATTTTCAATGATTTCTTTGATGTCCATAAGTTATCTCCTTGCAATTCATTTGGAAATTCTAATTTGTCGGTCAGTTACTCTACGAAAAAATTGTACCATAAGATTGCAAAGAAGTCAATCTCTTTACGGTTGATTCCCACGGTAATTTCACAAGTTATTATTTTATGAATGATATTATAAACTATGATTTATGAGCCTACGGCGGACAGGACTTTTTTATTGTTGCTTCATAAATATTAAATGTTCTCTTTCTTCCCGGGGGTCAGGAAACCATAGGGAGAGGGAAAACAA
>JAFLUJ010000181.1 GCA_022511485.1 Oscillospiraceae bacterium
TGTGCTGTGACATGGGGATGACTACGCTGGCAGGCAGCGGAAAGTCAGCGGTCTCACAATTTTTTGTATTCTTGTTATGCCGCAGCTTTATGCCGTTGAGCTTATTCATTAACGATCCTCCCTGTTATATATAAATAAAATAATACTTTATGTATATAATTATTAAAACCTTGGCGGAAATTTTTTACTGTCGCGTTCTAATGTTCCGATAAATTTTTCAAAGTCTTTTTCCTCAAACACCTGTTTTTTGATGATGGTGTTTCCGTCCTTATAAGATGTCATAAATATTTCGGCAGTTACACGTATTTTGCCCTCGTCATATTTTTCAAATGTGAAGACAATATTAGGCTCAAGAAAGCTGATGATGATTTTATCTTCCTCTGACGACATAAATTCTCTTATTTCTCCGGGGAGATCAGCAAGCTCCTTTGCCATAATACATGGGAAGCTGTATTGAAAAGCGATCTCCTTTCCGGAATAATATTTAATGTCGATCATAAGAAAGTCGTCCCATTCTGAGCGGCAGTCCTGGGTACTATACCCGGACGCTTCAAGAGTTAATTTGTTGACTTTTCCAAGTGTAATCATAAATACCACCTTTTATCTAAATATAATTATTTACCTTATTGATCCAGTAATAATGTCATATCTCTTTTTCCTGCCTCTTGCCTCTCAAAATCTTGTCTCTAACAGCGGAAACACAGTTTTAAGCACGATACCTGTACATATGCCGGTCACCACCGAAGCGATAATAAGAACCGGTGCGTAAGCAAACACATACACAGTGCCCAGAAGCAATGACGCTGCACAAAGCTGTCCTGCCGAATGAGCTATAGCTCCCAGGACGCTTATCAGTATATATGAGCAGCCCGATCTCCTGAACAGCAGAGCCGTGATCCCGAAGGCTGCAAGGCTTCCGCACAGGGACATCACTCCCGCCGTAAACCCGCGGGTCATAAGCACCATGGCAGCCTTAAGAAGTACCAGCAGAGCTGCCGAGGGCAGGTTTATGCAAAGTATAGCTGTCATTATAACTATGTTTGAAAGTCCTACTCTGATGCCTGCGGGCAGGAACGCGGAGAAAATACTTTCCAGCATATTCAGCGCGGCTGCTGCCGCGAAAAGCAATCCCATAACAGCCGCATATCTGGCAGGAGATATTCTTTCAGGTCTTATCATCTCAGCACCACATCCAGATCGGTTTCGCTGCCCTCTACTGTGACTGCAACCCTGTTGGGAACGCAGATTATCGCTTCTCCCATATGGGAGACCGCTCCCGTCCGGACGCAGACCTTGTCCCCGCAGCCGCTTTCCGTAACAGAGATCTTTCCGTCAGACACCGTAAAAACCATTCCCGGTATCTGGGGATATTCATATGTGCCGTTTATTTGCAGAGGTATCCTGTCGGCAGCCGTTCCGTCAAGAGTTATCACAGCATAGGAGGCTTCATTGGAAGCCTCTCTGAAAAGGTAAACTCCCAGAGCCAGTCCCAGAAGCAATACTATTACCAATATATCTCTGACGTTCAAAAGCTTTCTGTTATTAGTTTCCATATTTATATTTACTGTTTTCATCAAGGGAAAATCCACCGCAGTTTGTATATACAAAGCCGTTTTCGTCCGCAGCTATTATTTGGATCTCCTCACGGGAAAGCCATTTTTCAAGATTTTCTGTACCCTCAATATAGATGAGCGTGGAGAGAAAGTCTGATTTTATGCCTCCGTTCGGTGTATCCGCCGGGACGATGACCGTTACAGAAACAAGGTCCGTTTCCACCGGCATTCCGGTTTCCATATCAAGTATATGACTGTAGGTTTGCCCGTCTGCCTCGAAAAAGCGTTCGTAGCCTCCGCTGGTGGAGATAAATGCCGCATCTGTTTCAATTATCCCCAGATAGCCTTCTCCTGATTTCGGATCAGTGACGGCTGTGCGGAATTTTTCTCCCCCCGGCTTGCTTCCGTAAAGAAGGGTGGTTGAGCTGAGGGAGACCACTGCGTAGTCCGCTCCTGTCAGGAGCGTGTATATCACGTCACAGGCGCATCCCTTTGCGACAGCTCCGAAATCAAGCTTTACGCCGTCGGGAAAGTCCGCTGTATTTCCGGGATAATTCGTATCAGTCATATTGGTAAGAGCTTCGGAGATCTCAGCCTGACCGGGGACTTTCGGAGCTTCCGTTGATATTCCCCAAAGTCCGGTAAGAGAGCCGCAGGTTATGTTTATCTTATCTCCGTAGAGACGGTTCAGTGCTTTTGTTTCTGCGATACAGAGGCGGTACAGGTCGTTTTCCGGAAGCTTGTTTGCAGCAGTATCATAGCAGAGAGAGAAGTCTCCGCTAATTTCTGAAAGGCGATCCTGAACCTCTCCGAGGATCGCGCTGCTGTTTTCACCGCAAACAGTCACATTTGTATATGTGTCGAAGGAGAAGCCTTGTCCCCGGGAAATATTATCCGCCCCATTGCGGCAGGAGACCATTGTGGCAGCCGAAAGGAGAATGCAGAGTATATTCCGCAGCTTCACAGCGTATCCTCCTTCACGTGTAAAATCATATACATATATTATTAATTATATATCATATTATCAACACAGTCAATGGAAAAAAATAATTTTCTCCGAACTGTCAAACTGCACAAAAATTTCTGTAAAAAATTTATTTCGGAGAAGTCCCCACGAGGTAGGGTCATAAATTATGATTTTCTCTAACCCGCCCCTTGATAGTGGCTGAACATACTAAATTATCTGAATTTACTAACGATGGGGTAGAACAAGCCAGCAGGGGCTTCCCTGCCTGAAATTTCCATTGAAATTTTTCTCAGAATGTTATATACTATATTTAACAGATTATTTTTCATGATTCGACAAGTATTTTATATACATTATGTATAATTTCTGTAAAATATAAATGTTCACAAAAATTTTTTTGTCAAATTGAAAAAAAAACCTAAAGTTTTTCAGATTCCTGCCGATAATAAATATAGAGGGATTTATATCACTGTAATTATGCCCGCTCGCCAAAACGGGTAAGAAAGGACGGGATTACTTTTATGGAGATCAACAAATACGGTTCTGTAATGTCAGCTTACGCCAAAACCGCTTATGAACCGCCAAAAACAAAGCGGGGTTCGGCAAATGTAAAGAACACTGATACAGCTGTGTTCTCTTCTGCCTCCAAAGCAGAGGGCGCTGTTGCCGGTGCAAAGGCATCAGTAAAGAACACGGTGGAAAGTTTTGCTTCTCCTAAGACCATTGCTGCACTTAAATCTATGATAGCAGATGGTTCTTATGATATTCCTGCCGAAAGCGTTGCCGCTTCCATTCTCGGCTGAGATCAGCTGACCGCATTGCGGCTTTGATGGACTGAGCTGGTTTCGGGTAACGGGATCGATCTTGTAGCGAAAGGAATATTTTTATGGCTGATTACAAAAAAATAATTGCTTTTTTTGATGAGTATATTGATCATTACAGAGAGTTTCTGGATTTTGAATACTCGAAGCTGGATATGCTCAATAAAAACCAGATCGAAAAGCTCAGTAATTCACTTTCAGTAGAGCAGGCGCTTATAATGAAGACCAATTCCCTTGAAGCAAAAAGAATAAAGCTTGTCGAGGGCAGCGGAAAAACATTTGCAGAGCTTACTGAGGGTGCTCCCGAGGAGTTCAGGGAAAGGCTTTCAAAGCAGCACGATGAGCTGTCATCTCTGGTGTATAAGA
>JAFLUJ010000182.1 GCA_022511485.1 Oscillospiraceae bacterium
GGTTTCAATGGTCGTTGTTTCTTCCGGTGTTGTTTGGGTCGTTTCCTCGGTTGTGGTTTCAGACGTTGTTGTCGCTTCGGTTGTAACTGCAGTGGTGGTTGTTTCTTTTGTCGTTTCTTCGGTTGTTGTTTCTGTTGCTGTGGTTGTTGGTTCAGACGTGATCTCGTCGATCAGGGCTTCATCATCCACGCCACAACATGACAAAGACAGCACGGCGGCGAACGCCAGCACAAGGGATATTGATTTTTTTATTAAATGTTTTAACATATGTATCACCCCTGTTTTATATTACATCACTATTGCCAATACAATTATAATGTTTAATATTTTTGTTTTCATTTTTAATTCCTCCATCATTCTTTATTTTGATTCACCAGTTAAATATCCATAAAATCCATTCTTTACCATAAATGGATCAAGCTCAAGATACAGATCAAAGGTTTCTCTTCCGGATTTATCTTTAGGTTCTCCTTCTTCTGTTTTATTGCGTCGTATTTCATAATCTCCGGCATCCCCGCTTGAAATTAATAATGTTTCAAAGGGATTTTCACCATTATTTCTTATACCATATATTTCAAACCAATAATGTCTATAAAATTCCACGTTAAGTCCTATAGTATGATTGGAAATCCATTGGCTATCACTATCAATACACATAAAAGTATTGTAAAATTTAATTAAGGTATGAATATCTGCTACGTCAATAAGTTCGGCGTTTTCATTCTCACTGATTTGGTCATTTAACCAAGGGATAATAACGTCATCATAAGGTGATCCGGAATCATCATAAGTAATAAATTTTCTTACCTGTCCCATTTTGTCAATGTAAACGATCTCATTGTAAAGAAATTCACTGTAAATCTCCTTCTCCTTTTCATTATATCGCGTCAACATTCGCATGGTAACAATATCAGGCATAGTTAGCCAAACTTGTTTTTCTTCGTCAGTCAGTTCTGCCAGTATTGCTGCTTCTTCGGCTGTTATTTCATGGGTTGTGGTTTCAATGGTTGTTGTTTCTTCCGGTGTTGTTTGGGTTGTTTCCTCGGTTGTAGTTTCTGGTGGTGTTGTCGCTTCGGTTGTGGCTGTAGGGGTGGTTGTCACTTCTGTTGTGGTTTCCGGGGTCGTAGTTTCTTCGGATACAATGCCTTCTGTTGTCCCTGCAGATTCACCGGATACGGCATCTTCTGATGTATTTCCGCAGGAAGTCAATGCAGAAATACAAAGAACCGTTAAAAATACAGCTGTAATTTTCAAAAATATTTTCAAAATATCACCTTCCTCTATATATAATACAATTCAGAACACCGATTTTTTTCACGTTAAAAATTTCTTTACATTATACCATACCTGCGTTGATAGTGTCAATTCTCATTTTTTGTCTAAAACTCGTAAACTAATCGTAAATTGTTTACGCTATATCTTGATATTAGGTACATAAATATGGTATAATAAGAATAATTTTAAAAATTCCTGTCCGAAAGGAGCGCCTTGCTTTAGACTATGAAAAAATGGACTATCGGAAATCCCGATAAAAATATGGCTGCCGAGCTTGCCAGGCAGGGCGGTCTGTCAAGGATATGTTCTGAGATACTTGTTTCACGCGGGATAGATACCTTCGAGAAAGCGGCTGCCTTTTTTAGCCATGAGGACGCAGCTCTTTCCGATCCGTTTCTGATAAAGGATATGCAGAAGGCTGCGGACATCCTTCTGGACGCTGTGGACAGCGGGAAAAAGATCTGCGTTTACGGAGACTACGACTGCGACGGGATAACCGCCGCTGCCCTGCTTTATTCATATCTCGAAGCTATGGGCGGAGATGTCTGCTACTATATTAACCTGCGCAGCGAGGGCTACGGAATGTGCGCTGACGCTGTCCGGAAGCTTGCCGATGACGGCGTGGAGCTTATCGTCACAGTGGACAACGGTATCTCCGCTATTGAGGAGGCAAAGCTGGTAAAGGAGCTTGGCATGGAGCTCATCATCACCGATCACCACAAGGTGGGGGAGGAGCTTCCGGAAGCGGCGGCTGTTGTTGATCCCCACCGTCCCGACGACCTTTCCCCTTTCAAAGACCTGTGCGGCTGCGGAGTTGCATTAAAGCTGATAGCAGCTATGGAGGACGGAGATTACGATTCCGTTCTGGAACAGTTTTCCGACCTTGCCGCAATTGCCACAGTTGCTGACGTTGTCCCCCTTAAAGGCGAGAACCGGGAAATAGTCCGGACGGGACTTCATTACCTTGAAAATACGGAAAATCCGGGATTGCAGGCGCTTATGTCCGCAGCAAAGGTCGAGCCTCCTATTTCCTCTACTACGGCGGCTTTTTCACTTGTCCCAAGAATAAACGCTTCCGGACGGTTCGGTTCAGCCTCGGAAGCAGCGGAGCTTCTTCTCTGCGACGATCCGCAAAAAGCATACGAGCTTGCAAGCCGTCTTGACAAGCTCAATTCCGAAAGAAAGAAAACAGAAGATATTATCATGTCGGAGATAAAGGAGCATATTTCCCGCGACCCGAATATTTTATATGAGAGGATGCTATTTATTTACGGCGAGGGCTGGCATCACGGAGTTATCGGAATAGTTGCCGCAAGGCTTCTTGAACGCTTCGGAAAGCCTGTATTTATCCTCTCGGACGACGGAGAATACGCTCGCGGCTCGGCAAGAGCTCCCGCAGGATTTTCGGTATATGAAGCTCTGGCAGCCTGCTCGGATACCCTGACAAAGTTCGGGGGACACAGCGGTGCAGGCGGTTTCTCCCTTACAAAGGATAACATCGAAGCCTTTAAAAAGGCTCTGCTAAAGTACGCGGCAGAAGAGTTTACTGCCGTTCCCCTGTATACGATACACGCAGATATGCTGCTTGCTCCCGATATGCTGACGGTGGAGGAAATTTCCTCTCTTTCAGTGCTTGAACCCTGCGGTGAGGGAAATCCCAAGCCCATGTTCGCCATGCTGTCGGCAAAGATCTCCGAGGTCATACCTCTTTCCGGAGGGGCGCACACAAAGCTCCGTCTTTCCTATGGCGGAACAGATGTGACCGGACTGCTTTTCGGAGAGAAAACAGAGGATTTCCCCTACAAAACGGGAGATGTTCTGGATATTATCGCATATCCTGAAATAAATACATACGGCGGAAGATCGTCGGTGAATATAAAGATCAGCGACTACCGCAGAAGCGGTATCTCCCAGCAGAAGTATTTCGCTGCAAAGGGAGCTTACGAGGATCACAAGACCGGAACAGTCATAAATAAGGCTCTTATGGCAAGAATGATACCATCCCGGGACGATCTTGCAGCGGTCTACAGAGCCATCCCCGCCCGCCTGACCGCTTCCGATATGGTATATTCCGCAGTCTGCTCAGACAGCCTGAATTACTGCAAGTTCCGGTTTGCCCTTGATATTTTTGAGGAGATGGGGCTTATTTCCCGGGACGTTTACAGCGAAACTGTCATGCGGCTTCCTGTAGATAAAAAGGTCGATCTGGAAAATTCAAAGATACTTACCGAACTAAAAACAGGCACGCCGATCCCATGAGCTAATATCCTGTGAATAGCAATGTAAATCACAATTTATCGTATTATTTCCGCACTCCCACTGGGGAAAACCTTTCTGAAGAAAGGTTATTCCCCAGACCCCTTTCCAAAGACT
>JAFLUJ010000183.1 GCA_022511485.1 Oscillospiraceae bacterium
GAAGCCGTTCAATACTAATCCCGCCAAAACCGTAGGTTTTGGCAAGCCGCCTATTTCAGGCGGCTCAAAAAATAGACTTTGTCTATTTTTTGACTTGGGATTAGTATTATAATACCATTCATAAAATATTAACTTGTGAAATCACTGTAAGGAAATTTATAAAAAAATGCTTGATATTTTGTGCAATTTGTTGTATAATGTTTTTTAGATGCTATTTATGATGTGTTCGGAGGAGAGTAATATGATTTCTGTAGGCTTTATCGGTGCGGGAAATATGGGCTTTGCTATTATAAAGGGAATTGCTGACAGCAGTCTGAGCAATGCACTTGGAGATATTTCCCTTTATGCTTATGACATCAAAACTGAAATGCTGGATCGTCTGAAGCCCTTTGGTGTAAACATATGTAAAAGCGAGAGCGAGCTTATTGAAAAATGTGATTATGTTTTTCTGGCGGTGAAGCCTCAGCAGCTTGATGATTTTCTTGATAAATCCGGAAAAAGCTTCACGGCTGACAAGGTCATTATTTCCATATGTGCCGGCATAACTGCCGAGTATCTCTGTTCAAAGACACTGGCGGAGGCAAAGGTTGTACTTGCAATGCCCAACACTCCGCTGCTTCTTGGGGAGGGAGCTACTGCGATTTCCAAAAATGATCGGGTCTCCGAAGAGGAGTTCGACTTCGTGGAGAATATTTTCGCTTCCTGCGGTATAGCGGAGGTCATCCCTCAGGATAAAATGAAAGAGATCATCGCTGTAAACGGAAGCAGTCCGGCTTTCATATATCTTTTTGCAAAAGCATTTGTGGAGTATGCTGCATCCGAGGGAATAGAGGACAGCACTGCAAAGGAGCTTTTTGCACAGTCTCTTGTCGGTTCAGCGAAAATGATTACAGATTCCGGGTATACTATTGACGAGCTTATCAAGATGGTTTCCAGTCCGGGAGGAACAACTCTGGCAGGACTTCAGGAGCTTTATGACGGAAAAATGACCGATACCGTCAGAAAAGCCTGCGAAAGCTGTACGCGGCGGGCTTACGAGCTGTCCAAGTAACCTATCTGAGTTCTATCTGTAGGGTTGTCCGCATAAACTGTTAAAAAAGGATCCTCTAAGACCGGGAGATGGTTTCAGAGGCTTCCGAAAGTAAAGGACGGTTCATATGACGGATAGCAAAACCTATGGAAGAAAAAAGGACAGGCTTCTTTTGTTGCTTGCCGGATTATATTTCGTCGGTGCGGCAGTGGGAACGTTTCTGTACTGTACTCTTGACCGGGATAAAATAAAGATACTGGACAGCATTTCGGGAAGCTTTGTGACCGGAAGGCTTCATAATACATTCTGGCAGACACTGGTAAACTCCTTTTCCGGAGGGTTTATTCTGCTATTGGTGTGCTTTATTATGGGATTCTGTGCTGCGGCTCAGCCGGCAGAGCTGCTTATACCTCTTTTCAGAGGTCTGGGCACAGGGGCTTCCATAGCCGGATTTTACGGCGGATATGGCATTGCGGGAGCGGGAGCGGCAGCAGTCCTTATCGTCCCCAGTGCGGTAGCTACGGCATTTGTGATGATAATTGCCGCAAGGGAGGCATTTTATTTTTCGGACGGCATTTACGCGGCTGCTTTCGGAAAAAAGCCATCGGCAGACGCCCTTGATGTAAGACTGTACTTTACAAAGTTTGTGATACTGTGTATGATACTGGTCATAACGTCTGCGGCGGACAGTCTGATAACCTTTGCAACGGCAAGGTTCTGGACAAATCTGCTTGGAATGTAGTTTCAGTTAATGTGAAAAAAATATGAATAGAGGAATTTAAAAACAAAGGAGATGCTTTTATTTGTCACTGTTTGGCGGATACGATTACAGAAAAGCAGGGAAGGGCGTTGCAAAGGATGCCCCGAAGAAGAAAACCTTCTTCGCCTTTCTGGAGCTATATTTCAGATATTTCTGGAGGCTTGTAAAGCTCAATATAATTACCTTTATTTTTTGTCTCCCTGTTGTTACGATAGGTCCTGCTCTTGCGGGAATGACAAAGGTGCTGCGGAATTACACTCTGGATAAGAGCGCATTTATTTTCCACGAATTCTGGAAGGGCTTCTCCAATAACTGGAAACAGTCTCTTCCCATAGGACTTCTGGATATTCTCTTTACGGTTTCCGCGCTTACAGCTTTCAAGGTATATCCGCAGATGGGAGAGGCTGCGGTGGCTGCCGGCAAAAGCGGTACGATATATACGATATTGTGTGTAGTTTCCATCAGCTTTGCGCTGACCCTGCTTATGATGAATTTCTATATAATGCCAATGATCGTTGCAACGGACCTGTCTCTAAAAAACATTATAAAAAATGGATTCTACCTGACCTGTGTATCTCTTAAGAAAAATGTTTTTACTTTGGTAATAGTTGCGTTTATAACTGCGTTTCTTATTATTTTCCCGGAAACGGCAATATTGCTTGTGCCTCTCTGGGCGATAAGCTTTATGGGATTTGTCATCATGTACAATTCCTATCCTCAGATACAGAAATACGTTATCAACCCCTATTATGAGGAGCGGGGTATGGACAATCCGGAGTATGATTACCTTAAGCCTCTTTCCGCTGATGAAAGTGTTTTCACCGACCGGGGCGGCGAGGAGACTCCCATAGAGGGCAAGAAGAAAAAAGGAAAAATTATTTCATAAAAAACCCTTTACAAATCGGTTTTTATGTGGTATAATACTTTTGTTGTGCATGATCTCAACAACGAAGTTCCGTATACTTGGTTTGCGGAGTAAGCCCTGAAAGGGAACAATGCCTGCCGTTTACTATGTTTACGGAAAATATTTAATGAAAGAGGTGTTTTCGCCATGATGAGAAAAGAAGAAAAGACAGCCGTTATCGAGGCTAACAGAACCAGTGAGAACGATACAGGTTCTCCCGAGGTGCAGATCGCTATCCTTACAAAAAGAATAAACGATCTTACCGAACATCTTAAGGTTCACAAGAAGGATCACCACTCCAGAAGAGGACTTCTTAAAATGGTTGGTCACAGACGTAACCTTCTCAACTATCTCGCAAAGAAGGATATTAACAGATACCGTGCGACAGTTGAAAGACTGGGTCTGCGTAAGTAAAGTCGTTATAAAGGCAGGATGTAAGGGCGAAAACCTTTACTTCCCCGCCTTTTGCGCATTTTGAGAACTGTTTGGATCAGTTTTCAAATAATTCAAATCTAAAATCAGACGGCAGTTGTTTAGCATTAAATCGTGTCCGGGCGGAGAGTTTTAAGGGCGTCCGAGGGGAGCTTTAAGAGTGTCCGGGGGCGGTTTGACTGTGTCCGAGGGATAGGATTTATTGCTAAAGCTGTTGTCTTGAAAAAAATAGGAGGCAGTTTATGTTTGATAATTACAAGGTTTTCAAAACCACATATGCGGGCAGGGAACTGACCGTTGAAACAGGCAAGACCTGTGAGCTTTCCAACGGCTCATGCTGGGTTCGCTGCGGCGAGACTGTTGTTATGGCTAACGTTACAGCCAGCGTAAAGCCCAGAGAGGGCATCGACTTTTTCCCTCTTTCCGTTGATTACGAGGAGCGTCTTTACTCTGTAGGACGTATTCCCGGCTCCTTCACAAAGAGAGAGGGCAAGCCAAGTGAAAAGGCTATCCT
>JAFLUJ010000184.1 GCA_022511485.1 Oscillospiraceae bacterium
CCCTTGATATGGGGGCATGACAAACGCTAATGCGTTTGTCTCCGAGTTTTCACTGCGTGAAAACATCGGTATTTTCAGGTTAAATGTCAAATGTCAAGGCTCTATCCTTGAATGATTACTCCCTCGTCGCTTTCAACCAGCTCACCAAGGACGTAGGCCTCCTCGCCTGCCGCCTTGATAGCAGCAACAGCCTTGTCAGCGTCGTTCTTGTCAACAACAGCGCACATACCTACGCCCATGTTGAAGGTGTTGAACATATCTCTCTCAGGAATTTTTCCCGAACCTGCAATAAGGTCGAAAATGGGAAGCACCTGAACATCGCTCCGTGCAATTTTAGCGGAGATTCCGTCCGGCAGGGATCGTGGGATATTCTCATAGAATCCGCCGCCGGTAATATGACTAAGGGACTTTACCTTTACAGCGTCAATAAGGGACATTACCGCCTTTACATAAATTCTTGTGGGAGTAAGCAGACAGTCTCCCAGTGTCATTCCAAGGTCGGACTGATGTCTTGCCAGATTCTGCTCATTGACATTGAAAACCTTTCTTATAAGGGAAAAACCGTTGGAGTGAACGCCGCTTGATTTTATGGCGATCATAACATCCCCTGCCTTCTGCGTGGAGGTGTCTATGATCTTGTCCTTGTCAACGATACCCACTGAGAATCCTGCCAGATCGTATTCGTCGTCCGGCATAAGACCCGGATGCTCCGCAGTTTCGCCGCCTATAAGCGCACATTCTGCCTGAACACAGCCCTCTGCAACTCCGGACACTATCTCCGCAATTTTTTCGGGAATATTCTTTCCGCAAGCAATATAATCAAGGAAAAACTGAGGCTTCGCTCCGCAGCAGATTATATCGTTGACGCACATTGCCACACAGTCGATACCTACTGTGTTATGCTTATTCATAATAAAAGCGATCTTTATCTTAGTGCCGACACCATCCGTTCCGGAAACAAGTACAGGCTTGCTTATTCCGGTCATATCAAGCTCAAAAAGACCTCCGAAGCCGCCTATCCCGGACAAAGCTCCCTTTGTCATAGTGCGGGCAACATGGGCTTTCATAAGCTCCACAGCCTTGTAGCCGGCGGTTACGTCAACTCCCGCCTCTTTGTAGCTTTCAGAAAAACTTTTCATTATATTTATCAATCCTTTCACCATGTTTATGGTTCAAATGTGGTCGTGCCATACGTCACTTTATCGAAAAGAGTAATTAGGGTGTGTTGACACTAAGCCCTAACGGACGCCCGCGGGGCTTCCCCGCCTATTTTTGTATCTTGAACTCAAATTTGTCCTTGGGCATCTCCTTGGGAACAGCGCAGGGATAATTTCCGGTAAAGCAAGCGTCACAGAAACCGCATTTTGCTTCCTCACCTGCAATTTTATTGACACCCTCAACGCTGAGATAGCCCAGAGAATCAGCGCCTATCTCCTTTGCAATTTCCTCTACGGACATCTTGCAGGCAATAAGATTTTCCTTGCTGTCAATGTCCGTTCCGAAAAAGCATGGATTCGTAAATGGAGGACATGAAATTCTCACGTGTATCTCTTTAGCTCCTGCCTCACGGATAAGGTTTACTATCCTCTTTGAGGTCGTTCCCCGGACGATACTGTCGTCCACAAGGATGACCCGCTTTCCCTTTACTGTATCGTTTACAACGTTAAGCTTTATCTTTACGGAGTTTGTCCTCTCCGCCTGTGTAGGCTGAATAAACGTCCTTCCAACATAGCGGTTCTTTATGAATCCTACTCCGTACGGTATCCCGGAAGCCCTTGAAAGACCAAGCGCAGCGTCAAGACCGCTGTCAGGAACTCCTATTACCACGTCCGCTTCAACAGGATACTCTTTCCATAGAAACTCACCCGCACGAAGTCTTGCACGGTGAACGCTTGCACCCTCTATAACAGAATCAGGACGTGCAAAGTATACGTACTCAAAAACACAGAAGCTGCTCTTTTCAGTTCCGCAGTAGGTTTTTATGGAACGAACTCCATTCTCGTCAATTACGATGATCTCTCCCGGAAGCAGATCACGGACAAATTCCGCACCTATGCTGTCAAAAGCACAGGTCTCCGAGGAAACCACGTATGTATCATCTCCAAGCCTTCCAAGGGAAAGGGGACGAAATCCGAAAGGATCTCTTGCCGCAATAAGCTTTTTCGGAGACATTACCGCAATGGAGAACGCTCCTCTGAGCTTTCCAACAGCCTTTTCCACAGCCTCCTCAATGGAAGCGCACACAAGACGCTGTCCGGTAATAGCGTAGGAAATTACCTCCGTATCATTGGTACTGTGGAAGATCGCACCTTTCAGCTCGTATGCCTCACGAAGCTCCCTTGCGTTTACAAGATTTCCGTTGTGAGCAATAGCCAGCGGACCTTTCATATGACGTACAACCAAAGGCTGAGCATTTGAACGATTGGAATTTCCCGTGGTTGAATACCGTACATGACCTATGGCAATATTTCCCTCACCAAGCTTTGCAAGAGTGTCCTTGTCAAAGACCTCATGTACCAGACCTAAGTCCTTATGGTGGGAAAATACTCCCCTGTCGTTTACAACGATACCGCAGGATTCCTGTCCCCTGTGCTGTAAAGCATAAAGACCGATATAAGTCAGCATTGCAACGTCCGTGGTATTTTTTGAGTACACCGCAAATACTCCGCATTCCTCATGTATGCCGTGGGGCATCAGACTCATTCCTTTCCGTTCCAGCAATAGCTGCAAAGCTTGTCTTCCGGCAGACCGACCGCCTTGACCGTTCCCTCCAAAGACTGGAATTCAAGGGAGGTCAGCTTAAGTCTCCGGCAGATCTCATCTCTTAGCTTTCTGCCCCGCTCAGTTGCCGAGCTGCTGTATTCCCTGATATATTTTATTCCATCTTCGCCTTCAAATTCATCAATTATCTTTCTTGCAATAAGATCAAGCTCAGAAGTGCTTCTTGAAAAGTTAAGATACTTGCAGCCATACATTATAGGAGGACAGGCTGAACGCATATGAACTTCCTTAGCGCCGTTGGCATAAAGAAACTCAACAGTCTCCCTCATCTGAGTACCCCGGACGATGCTGTCGTCCACGAAAAGCAGCTTTTTGCCGTCTATAAGCTCCTGAACAGGTATAAGCTTCATTTTAGCTACCTTATTTCTCATAGCCTGACTTTGTGGCATGAAGCTTCTTGGCCATGTGGGAGTGTATTTGATAAACGGTCTTGCAAATGGGATACCGCTTTTATTTGCGTAGCCTATTGCATGAGGCACACCGGAGTCCGGAACTCCGCATATGTAATCCACATCGGGAAGAGTGCCGTTTTTCATATCGGTCTCCGCCATGATCTCTCCGTTTCGGGTGCGCATGGTCTCAACAGTCACACCCTCATAGACCGAGTTGGGGTATCCGTAATAGGTCCACAAGAACGTGCATATGCTCATATCCTCATAGCCCTTGTCAAGGACTTCACAGCTTGTGGGAGTTATTTTCACTATCTCCCCCGGCATAAGCTCCCGGTATGTATTATATCCAAGCTTCTGAAAAGCAAAGGATTCAAAGGAAAAGCACCAGCCGTCCTCCCGCTTTCCGATT
>JAFLUJ010000185.1 GCA_022511485.1 Oscillospiraceae bacterium
TAAATCAGAGCCACCCTCATATGTACCTCCGGATAACGGATAATTTAGAATTATCCTCTATAAGCAAAAGGCCATCGGACATGATCCGATGGCTTTTTGTTTATCCAAAAGCGGAGATATATTTGTTTTAAGGAGTGGAATAAGGGGCTGCTGGCCAATGGCAGCAGTTGGTTTAGCTTTTATTATAAGAAAAGAAATAAAAAAATGTAAAAAAGTGGTGCATTCTTTGTAGGAATATGATATGCTTAAAATAGATAATTGCTTATTATCCCTTTGCAGAGGGAGGGGGAAAATGTGCCAAAGGGAAAAGACAATCCGTTGATGACGCTGCAGCACAGAATTGGCAAAAGAATATCTCCTACCTGCTCTTGGATTGAGCAACTCTTTGAAAAAACATTAGTTCCTATTTGTAATTACGTCTTTAACCGAATTAAATGGTGCACCTTGCTGATTTGCCTTTTGGTGTATTTTGCATGTGGATGCGCAATTTGCCTCGTTTGCAACTATTCTATATCTGTGTATACGTTGGTATTTTTGTTGCTAGGTAGTATTACATTTGTATCTGTGTTGGCAGAAAAGGAGTTTATAAAAAGGAGCAATCTTGTTCAGGCAGATATTCTTGGCCACTCTGCAAACTATAACCATAATAAAGAGATTGCATCATTGCTAGCTAATGCTAGTACACAGTGGAACATAACGGGAAAGCTACTTCTAAAATCAACTGGAACGGTTTTCTTTTTTGGCATTATTGGCTGTATGCTGTTGAAGAACCGCCCGCCGGTGGGCGTCTTCCTTTTGTTTTTGAGTGTATATGGAATTGCTGTCGGGTTTAGTATGATTGGCTATCATCAGTATAATGCCTTGCTGGGCTTTGTTGACGATTTGGCACAAAAATACGAACCTTCAAAAAAAGTGATATGCTGGATGACCAAAGAGCAAGTTTCCTGGATTGTTAGCCTAGCACAGTTATATGACTTTATGTCTGCAGCCTTTTTTACGCTTGGATTGCTTTTCATTGTTGCTTGCTGCGGATTCTGCTTTCATCCAGCCTTTGGCGTATTGTCCAGCAGCAGCACAGGCCTGGCAATCCTTCTGTTTGTTTTTTGGGGGAAAATCCTTTACGAATTAATAGCAAAGTACATTTATCAATTGTACATTGGGAAAAAGAACCTGTCTATACTCGCAGATCGAATTAAAGACTCGCATTTAAGCCAAGTACAGTCCGCTTTCGGTAGCGTCATCCGTACAGCGGAGGATTACACGGGATATAACTTATATTTACAACTTAAATCTTTGGAAATAATCCCCGCAAGAAATACTGTAACGAAAATGGTACGTGGTATAAGTTCTGCGGCCAGCTTTATTGTGACAATTTCTAGCTTACTCACCATTTTCCAAACGATTCAAGCACAGTTCGTATAGACGAGAGATTAGTCCGGAAAAACCGGTTTTCCAGTGTTGCGAAATTATACTATACTCAGGGGCTCTAATAAGTTTGATAATATCCAAATATACCAATTCCATTTGGGATAAGACTTGGTCCACAATTTTGTGCTTTTGAATTAGGCGAAGGATCGTATCATTATCCTTTTCCTGCTGTGCATTTAGCAGGCGGCGTTTCTCTGAGGCGGTTAGTTGGGGAAACAGATATGCAATTCCAATGTTTTTTCTTGAGGATGCAAAGTCGGTGTTTAGTCGTCCCTTATATTCGGCGTTTTTTCCAGCCTGGCAGAGAGGCTCTAAGTCATTCATTGTTTGAAACATATAACCGCACTTTTGTCCAATCAGCTCAATGTGCGACAGCGTTTCTAGCGTGTGCCGTCCAGAGGCATAGTACCCAAACAGTAGGCTATTCGACAAAAGTGTACTGGTTTCCTTGTTAATGATGTCCTCTATTACCTTGATGTCAAACTGGCTCTCCTGGGTCAAATTAAGTTCTTCTAATACTCCTATAGACATACCTTCCATTGTATTTGAGAGTGTTCGCATGAGGTGAAGATAGTCATCAACATGAATTTCTTTTTGGTTACACAATTCGTTCATGAGTTGAATTGCGCGGCCAATCATATGGAGAACAAATAACATTGTCCGCTTTTCTCCATACTCTACCCAAAATGATGGCTCCCCTCGACGCTCTATATCACCGTCAATGTAGTCATCCAAAAGGATAGATGCCTTGTGGATGAGCTCGACAATAACCGCAATTTTGACAGGAACGACCATCTCACTTGGATGGGTCATAGGTTTGCCAGCGCAATACCCCCAATATACCAATCTTGGGCGAATGTGGTTGCCGATAAAGAGTTGAACCTGGGTGCAGTATAATTGATTGATCTGTCTTGTCCATTCTGCTTGGAATTCCTGTAAAAAGGTTTTTTCCCCTGAATCAAACATTTCCGTCTTGATTTGATCCAACTCATTCATAATGCCTCTGCCCCTTTCCACGAAGATATGCGCTGAAAAGCGAAGGATAATAAGCAATTATCCTCCATAAGCCAAAGGCCACCGGGTTTTGCCCGGTGGCCTTTGGCTTATCCAATACTGAGGTGCATTTCGTTTCTTGGGTGGCGCTGTGCTAGGATGAGGGATTGCTGGCCGGTGGCAACATGGGTATAGATTTCTGTTGTTGAAATGGAGCTGTGCCCGAGCAAGGTTTGAATGATTCTGATGTCAACTCCTGCATCCAGCAAAGCTGTAGCAAAGGTGTGGCGGAACATGTGGGGAGTAATATGTCCGCCAATTGCGGCATCCTCTAGGTTCTGCGCTATAATTTGCCGAACGCCTTGGGTCCGTAGCGGCTTTTCGCGCCGGTTGAGCAGGATGGAATTCTGCTGTTGGATTGCGGCTTGAAACGCTATTAGGTACTGCCCAGCAAGTGAGATCACCTCTGGCGATGCAATTTGTAACACTCGCTCCTTCCTTCCCTTGCCGTGAACAAGTAGCCGCAGGCTGCCGCTGGTCAGATGGAAAGTGTCCGGCGTCAGACGGCATAGCTCGGAGACCCGGATGCCGGTGCCAAACAGCAGTTCCAGCACCAGAGCATCTCGCAGGAACCAGCGGTTACCCCAATCACGGTATTTTCGGTAGACGCATTCTAGCAGGGCCTCCACGGTGTCAGTAGGAATGGTCCGGGGCAATTCCTTGGGATAGGAGATGTGGAGACGAAAACGGCGGAAGGGGCTTTCTTCAATGACTTCCTGCTCCTCTAGCTCACTATAAAACGCCCGGATGCTTGCCAACTTCCGTTTGACCGAGCGGGGTGCAAAGGTTTGGTTTAGGTGGGCCGTATATTGCCCCAGAAGCGTCTTGTCTACGGTGGTGTCCTGGACAAAGGCGGCAAACTGAGCTAGATCGATGCGATATGCCTTGAGTGTATCAGCGGACAGATTTTTCTCAAACTTGCACTTTTGCAAATATTGCGAAATTTGGCTTGTAAGCAGCGACATGAGAAAGCCTCCTATCATAAAGTGATAACCTTATGATAGAAGGTTTGTTGCTTTATGTCGATGAATATCGTGTTGTAAATCCTCCGCGGAAGTGAGCTG
>JAFLUJ010000186.1 GCA_022511485.1 Oscillospiraceae bacterium
GCTGACAATATCAGTAAAATTATGAAACCAACGGAAAAAGAGCCAGACAATATAAGCGATAATATTCCTAACAGACAGTGAAATCCTTCATATATGCGATAGAACCATTTACGATATATCGACAGAATAGTGCAGCCAACAGGTAAAATGGATAATATCGGAAGCATTATGCCGTCTGCCGGCGTACTGAGATGATAATACAGGGATTCCCAATTGCCTATCAACATACCGAAATTAAATATGACTGCAAACAGACATATCAAAAAGGATTCCAGAGCAAGGAAAATACACATTATATGGCGGATACGACGTTCATGCTCCTTATGATCCATACTATCCCTCCTTGATCTTGCTGAGTTTGAACAGGTAAACGAAAAATCTTGTCAAAAGAAACAGGCTCAGAAATACCCCGCCGAAGTACACACCTACGATCCCATGAAATATCTCATAAACGTAGTAGAATATCCTGAACCGCATTGATAACATAGTGCAGATCACCGGAACAGCACAAACAGCAGCCACTTCCAGAAGCGTTTCGGACAGTGCATATTCATGGAAATACAGATATGTCCAGCTGCCATCGGACAAAACAAACAGCAGGATCACCAGCGCACAAAGCAGCAGTGTTTCCAAAGCCAGAAAAATACAGGTTTTATGGCGGAGTACCATCTCCTGTTCCATGAGATCCATGCTATCACTCCCTGACCGCAGGACAATATCCTGCCATTTTTATTATCTCCTGACCCTCGTCGGTGAGGAGATAATCCCGAAGCTCCCGCATTTTAGCGGTCTGACTATCCGTTTCGCCATCTGCCATGACCATGTAATAAGCAGTGGAAAAAGGATACGCCCCGCTGATAAGGTTTTCATTGTCGGGGGAGACTCCGTTTATTTTCAGGACCTTTATATCATCGCTCTTGTAAAGATTGTTTATGTAATAGTAATATGTATAGCCCAGACTGTTCTCCCGGTTCTCGTACTCAGCTATTTTTTCAATAAGCATACCCATTCCCGTGGCGATAGAATAGCCCTCTGTTGGTTCCATAAGCGGGATACCTTTCATAACAAGCTGTTCCATGGCAGTCTGGCTTCCGGAATTTCTCTCCCGCTGGTAGGGAATAATCTTCTGGTCGTTTCCGCCTACCTCTTTCCAGTTGGTTATACGTCCGGAATATATCTGCTGGACCTGCTCCACGGTAAGGCTGTCCACGGGATTGTCCTTATGGGTGATGAACACAAAGCCGTCCAGAGCTACGGGAGTAACGTCAAGGGTAACTCCCTCGGATCTTGCCGCTTCAAGCTCGTCTTCTGACGGCTCTGTCACAAATATGAGGTTCTTTTGGGCTTGATTTCCTGACCAGGCATAATCGCTGTAATGCTCAGGGTCTCCGTATGTGCAGATAAGGTTGATATATGCGTAGTGGGTGGTTTTGTGGTCGACATAGCTTTCGACCTCTTCATCGGAAGCGTCGCAGAACTGACGTGCAAGCTCTGCGGTGATGGGAATGGTGGCAGTAGAGCCGTCAATAAGGGCAAAGTCCTCAGGGGTAAGGAAAATTTTGCCTGTCTGTATTTTCTCCCAGTTATCGGGACGGGTCAGCATTACATTTATGTTGTTAGCGGTCTGATCTCCGGTTATTTCGTGTCCTGAATAGTACACAACTGTCATTGCAATGGCAAATCCGGCAACGAGGATAATACACAGTCCCACTATTGCAGAGGCGATGTAAAGAGGGATGTTTTCTTTTTTATACTTGGTTTTCATTTGGCGAAGCTCCTTTCTATTGTGGTGGATGTTGTTTACTATACGATCGGTATTGATCTTTTTTGTGGGTGTAAATTTAACAAATTCAGGATAGCTTTTTGGCAGGTTTGCACAAAGGTTTAGCTGCTGTTATTTTCATCGGTGTGATTTGTTCTGTCAGGATATAATAGCTCCTTTGGAGGCTCGCTGTATCCTTTGACAGCTGCAATATAGGTTATAAACCTGACGGATAATAAAAAGCATATCGTAAATGTCGGCACAGAAAAAGCACCAAGCAGTATATAAATGCCCAACAGACAATGGAGACCGTCATACAGACAGTAAAATACCTGGAAGCGTGCCGACAAGACAGCAAAGGCAACAGGTATTGCTCCGAAAATCAGAAAGATCAACAGTATTTCAGATAAGGTATATTCGTGGAAATACGCCAGTTTTATCGTCTCTGTCAGCTTGCCCTTATCAAGGTACAGAAGCTCCGCAATAAAAAGGATAAACATTGTTTCAAAGGCGATAAAGATACACATTATATGGCGTATCTTTCGTTCATACATATAATGGCTCATATTATCCCTCCAAAGCTCTGACGGGACATAAGCCCGACATTTCTATGATCCTCTGACCCTCGTCCGTGAGCAGGTAGTCTCTCAGCTCACGCATTTTAAGGAAATTTTCATCGTCGCTGTCAATGGTCACGGCGTAATAGGTATCGGTAAATGGATATGCTCCGCTGATAAGATTTTCATTATCGGGGGAGACGCCGTCGATCTTAAGGACTTTTATGTCCTCTCTGTTATACAGAGTGTTGATATAATAGAGATTGGCGTATCCGATGCTGTTTGTGCGGTTCTCGTACTCGGCGATATAGTGATGACGGCTGAATCCGCCGCCCTTGTCCTGCTTATAGGCATAATAGCTTTCGGGAGATTCAGCCATAGGAGCGCCGTTCATGACAAGCCCGGACATAGTCTCATAAAGAGATGAGCCGCGATACAGACCTCCTCTTTGATAGAAAATGATCTTTTTGTTTTTGCCGCCCACCTTTTTCCAGTTGGTTATCTTCCCGGAGTATATCTTTCGTGCCTGCTCCGCTGTAATACTGTCGACAGGATTGTCCTTATGAGTTATAAAGGCGATACAGTCAATGGCTATGGGTTGGGATTCAAACGTAAACTTATCGAAGTCCGTCAGATCTTTTTTAGTCTCCGGGGGCTCGTCTGTAAAAAGCAGACAGGTTTTCCGGTATCCGTCCTTTCCGGTATTCATCATATCCAGATAGGCATTTTTTGCATATCTTGAATTATTGCGGTAATCAAAATACTGGGAGACATCATTTCCCACGAATTGCCTTGCAAGCTCTGCTGTAATGGGGATCGTCAGGTTGGAACTATAGATAAGGTCGAAATCGGAAACGGTAAGGGATATTTGTCTGGTCTGTATCCTTTTATGACTTGCTGTAGGGATGTACATACTGCTTCTGTCAGCAGTCCGGTCGGTGACGGTGATCTCATGTCCTGTAAGATAGGCGATGGTCATTGCCGCTGTCTGACCAACCACTATAATTATGACTATCCCTATTGCGACTGAGAATACATACAGAGGGACGTTTTCCTTTTCAGGCTTGAACTTCATTCGCAGTACTCCTTTCCTGTCGGGGTAAATGTATTTGTTATATTATATCATATGTGTTGACAAATGTCAAGATATTTGCAGGTTAATTTTGATTTATACTATTCCTAAATCAAAACATTGACAAGTCAATGTT
>JAFLUJ010000187.1 GCA_022511485.1 Oscillospiraceae bacterium
GTTCGGGGGATGACCCTTTTTCAAAAGGGTCTCCCCCGATAGGAACACAGAAACACTGCGCTAAATAATGATTTATTCTAATAAAAAACTGCCACATTGAAGTGACAGTTTATTTTTATATGCTACCTGATTATGAATTTTCATTAAGATAAAGCTTCACCCTGTTTTGTATCAGCTCGGCAGCCTGTTCAGCAGACCTGCTTCCCGCAAAATAAGCAGAAGCTTCCTCGTTGACGATCTCCCTTATAGTAGAATTATACAGTTCAAGCCGGGATACCGAAGTCACCAGAGCGTTTATCCTGTCAATGTCCTCCTTAGCAGGCTTTCCGATTTCGGAAATAAATTTCGTGCTTGACAGAGACCAGTCACCCATTGATATGATCGGACTGTAAGAATCCTCATCACTGACATTCATTTCCTTTTTTGCCTTGTTTTCCAGTGCGGAGACCCTTACCGGGAAATCTCCCGTCTCATTCTGGAATTCAGGAAGCAGCAGCGTCCGGACAAACTGCCACGCACCATCAGGATCATCCGACCTTGCCGAAATGGCAAAGCCCGAATTAACGAAGATCGCCGAGCCCGGTTCTCCCGAGACTGAGGGAAAGCCCACAGTAGTAACAGTATCACCGAAATATCCCCGCTCATAGCAGAAATAATCGCCGTAACACGAGATCATAGGAACCATCAGAAGCGTGCTTCCATCAGAATACATAGTGTCAAGTCTGCTCCAGAAGCCATCATCAAAGTTAAGCTCAGCAGAGCTCGGAAAAGTATTTGCAAATTCCAGAAGCTTTGTGAATTTATCGGAATCAAAATAACATTCTCCCGTCTTGTAATCAATGAAGCTGTCCGCGCTCATCCGCAGTCCATATTGAAGTACAGCGCTTTTATCCATTCCGGAAAAGATCTCCGTCCCCTCCGGAAATCCTCCCCGGATCTCCTCAAGACGGTCAAAATCTATCCCGCTCTCCTTGAAGATCGAAGCCTTTCCGATCACTGTGGAGATCATAAAGCTGCTTGTGAAGTTGTACAGCTTGCCGTCCATCTCAAACGCAGAGAGAACATTTGGCAGAAGATCTCCGCGGCTAAGCTCACTGTCATTGTCTATAAATTCGTACATATCACAGAAAAGCCCCTTGGAAATATAGCTTTGCAGGTTCATCTGCGAATCGGTTATAAGAATATCCGGGATATTTCCCGAAATAATGTCGGTGCTGAGCTTTGTCAGATAGTCCTCATCCGCATATTTCTTTATTTTTATCCGGTAGTTTTCGTTTTCCATGTTGAACTTTACAGCCTGGTATTCAAGGGGAAAATTCACCGCAAACTCCGGACCTGCCATTATTATCTCCGTTCTGACCGGAAGCTCCGAAACGTCCCGGGGCATTATCACAGTTATAACGGGAGAATTGCCCGGATAGGAAAGTCCCGGACATATAAAGCCTCCGCCGTCTTCTGCCGGAAATACGCCGCCGATCTCGCTTCGGATAAGGTCGGAGTCAACCCAATTCAGAATTTCGGTAATTTCACCATTTTGCGGATCAATACTGGTCAATGAAGTGCCATCGTCAACATAAATTTCCGCATCACCTGCTCCGCTGTAGGGAACGGATAAATAACTGTACTCACTGTTTGAAAGCTTTATACTTTCTCCGAGCTCACCTGTGACCGGGTCTATTTTTTTTAGCACATATCCGTCCATGTATACGTTTCCGTAAACATCTCCCGAAGCAGAAACTACAAGCTTGTTTATGCCTCCGGAGTTCCCGGTATCCTTTCCGAAAATAAGCTTCCCCTCAGGAGAAAAAGCCGAGATGTAATAGTAATTGCCAATGTATACATTCCCGTTTTTATCAACAGCAATTCCTCTCGCATAGAAATATTCATCAGCGAAAGAATTTACAGCATCGGTAATATCAACCGAGGAAAGCTCATTGCCCTCCGGTGAAAATTTTTTAAGGAAATAGCTTAAGTTTTCCAGTGACCCGCTCTCATCTGCGACGGTTTCCATAAGAACGATATTTCCCTCACCGTCAAGGGCGAAGCTGTCAAAATATTTGTCTGTACCGTCAACTATAGGAATACTTACAAGTCCGCTTCCATCAGTATTTACAGAATGAATAGTAAGGACTACCCTGCTTCCGTCCGGACTTTCCATACCCTCCGGATATTCCTCCGTCCTGAAATAGACCCTGCCGTCATGATAAAGGAAATTTTCCGCATTTTCTGTTATACCATCAATGTAAGTACGCTCTCCGCGCCAGACAATGCCGCTTTCAGCAGAGCTTTTTTCGGTGTCATTTCCGTAGCTTTTGCTGCAAGAAGGCAGCACGAAGCTAAGCATTGCCGCTGCAAGGAGCAGCAATACCAATTTTTTGATATTCATATATTAAGATCCTCTCATATTTTTTAGTTAACCATTACCATAGAAGCGTCCGGCAGAACTACTATAGATGTGTCCGGCAGAACGGACGAAAACATCGCTTGTTTTTCATCATGTATTGCATATACTTCATCGGAACATTCGGTTATGCCCACAAGAACATCATTTTCATATACCGCTTCAAGGTCTATCGTTCCGGTAAAATAGTTTGTAAATGATGCTTTCTCCACAGAGTCATAAAAGAACCTTACCGTCTCGCCGTTGTAAATATAGCAGTTTTTCTGATAATCATAATACATTCCGTACGGTTCGTAAAGCTTGCTCATGATGTATTCGCCTGATCGATGCAAAACAAGATCCTCTCCTGCGGAAGACAGTGCTTCGTCAACAGTTATATATACCGGATATTCCGCTGTACTTTCGCCTGTACTGCTGTATTCAGAATCAGTAGCAAGATGACCTGTTGTATCGGGAGCTTCAGATATAGCTACGCTGTATTCAGCACTGCTGAGATCGGAAATTTCAGAAAGCTGATCTTCTGCTATCGAAAATTCTTCCATAGTTCCGTCCGGATATGATATTAACACGTCGAAGGTTTTTACCGGATAGCCTGCGTCGGAAGCATATACTGCATAGCTTTTATTTCCTGATTCAGAAACTGAAACGGATCGTTCAGCAGTATCGGAGATCATTTCCACTCCGTGAAAAGCTTCTGAGTATTCTGTTTCTGCCGCCAGATCACCCGCCGGGATAATGCTGTTAGCTGTAATTATATAATCCTCAACCGTACCGTCAGGATATGTGTATTGCTTGATCAAAGATTCATCATACGGCACCGGTTCATCAAACCTTACATTTTCAATGTTGAATCCGCTTCCGGTGAATCTGACATCTGCGATTATGTCCGGACCTGAATAAACTGTCAGCAGGTCGGGAGAGATCATCATCATTATATTATTTCCGTCCAGACAATATGATATCCTTGTCTCAAAGCCTATATATTCCGGCTTGACGCCTCCGCTGTCATGGAAATAGCCGTCAACGATCCCTCCCTCCGGATAGCTGTTTGTAAATGTTATTCCGTTCAATTCATAAGTGATCTCGCGGGTGGAATTATTTACGGAAATATC